>CBFGNA010000498.1:0-2319 GCA_965650045.1 uncultured Polaromonas sp. | reverse complement strand
GCGGCAAGGGCAACGCGCTGATCGGCGCGCCCAGCCTGAGCGACAAGGTCTGGCTGCATGGCTGGGGCGAAGCGGCCATCACCGCGATGGTCAACAACGGCAAGACCAATGTCATGCCGGCCCACGGCGAACGGCTGACGCCGGAGCAGATCCACGTGCTGGCGGCCTATGTCTGGGGCCTCTCCAACCGCCAGACCGGGGACCGGTGAGCCGGGCTCCTGTGCACTTCATGCCTGACGCCCGGCCGCCGCGCAAGACCATCCCCATCGCCGCGGTGCCGGCTGAAGGCGAGGGTGGCAGCGCCCTGTATGCCGCACACCGGAAGATCTATCCGCGCACCGTCCAGGGCCTGTTTGCACGCTGGCGCTGGGCCATGGTGTTCATCACACAGGCGGTGTTTTACGGCCTGCCCTGGCTGGAGTGGGGGCAACGCCAATCGGTGTTGTTTGACCTCGCTGCGCGGCGCTTCTACATCTTTGGGTTGGTGCTCTATCCGCAGGATCTGATCTATCTGACGGGGCTGCTGGTGATTTCCGCCCTCTCGCTGTTCCTGTTCACAGCGGTGGCAGGCCGCCTCTGGTGCGGCTACGCCTGTCCGCAGACGGTTTACACCGAGATTTTCATGTGGGTCGAGCAGAAGATCGAGGGCAACCGGGTGGCACGCATGCGGCTCGATGGCGAGGCCTTTTCCGCGGAAAAACTGGTCAAGAAGTGGTTCAAACACATCGCCTGGCTGGGCATTGCGCTGTGGACCGGCTTCACGTTTGTGGGGTACTTCTCGCCGATCCGCGAACTGGGCATGGCGTTTCTGCAGACCCGCATGGGATCGTGGGAGGTGTTCTGGGTGATTTTTTACGGCCTGGCCACTTACGGCAATGCCGGGTTCATGCGGGAGCAGGTCTGCAAGTACATGTGCCCCTATGCGCGCTTCCAGGGTGCGATGTTTGACCGCGACACACTGATCGTGAGTTACGACATGGCACGCGGCGAACCGCGCGGCGTGCACGCCCGGGGCAGCGATGCGCGTGCCCAGGGGCTGGGCGACTGCATCGCCTGCGACCTGTGTGTGCAGGTTTGTCCGACCGGCATCGACATCCGCAACGGCCAGCAGTACGAATGCATCGGTTGTGGCCTGTGCATCGACGCCTGCGACACCGTGATGGACCGGATGGCCACGCCACGCGGACTCGTCCGTTACGCCACGCAAAACAGCATGGCTGGCGGCTGGCCTGCAGCACAAGTGTTGCGCCGCGTGCTGCGGCCACGGGTGCTGCTGTACAGCGCTGTCTTGCTGGCGCTGTGCGTGGGCCTGCTGGCCAGCCTGGTGGTGCGCACCCCGCTCAAGGTGGACGTGGTCCGGGACCGGGCATCGCTGGCACGTATTGCCGAGGGCGGCCAGCTTGAAAATCTGTACCGCCTGCAGATCATGAACGCGACGGAGCAGGCCCAGCAGTACCGGATTTCCGCCCGGGGCATGGAAGGCCTCGCCGTGTTGCCAGCTGATCCGGTGGTGGTGGATGCGGCCCAATCGCGCTGGGTGGTCGTGCGTCTGCAGGTGCCTTACGGCAGCGCGGCGGCGGGTTCCCACCCGGTGCATGTCGATGTGAGCTCGGCGGACGGCAGCTCGCAGGTGTCTGAAAAAGCGGCCTTTCTGGTGCCGCGATGAAATTTCCGGAGGTGTGATGGCCAAGAAGAAATCAACCGTGGACAGCGTGCCCGACAGCGGCCCGTGGTGGCAGTACCCCCTGGTCTGGATGGTGATCGCCGGACCGGCAGTCGTGGTGGTCGCGGGGTTCGCCACCCTGTGGCTGGCGCTACGCACACCCGATCCGGTGGTGGCCGGCGATTATTACCGCCGCGGGATCGAGATCAACCAGACCCTGGTCAGGGACAAATCGCTGGCGCCGGCGCAACAGGGCCGCAACCATGCGGCAACGCCGGTGCCCGGCGCGACGCCCTAGCCGCCATTGCAATGTCAAGGACACGAGGAGACACCATGCACAGTCGCAAGATCATGGTCACCCTATGGCCCGCCTTCCTGGCTGCCTGCCTGCTCGAACTGCTGGTTTTCGGGCTGGTGGATCCGCAGGACGTGCACCTGCCCGGACAGTGGCCCGGCTTGTCGCGCCAGGCTGTCTACACCGCGGCGTTTTTTGTGTTCTGGCTGGTGTGCATCGCTTCCAGCGCTCTGACAGCGCTGCTGGACGAGCCGACCAGCGGGGCGGGCAAGCCAGCTTCCCGCTGAGGCCGCGGTCCGGGGTTAAAGAACAACCAGATACCAATTGCTGTAAGAGCAGACGTTGCAGCTTGATTGAATTG
>CBFGNA010000497.1:0-2351 GCA_965650045.1 uncultured Polaromonas sp. | reverse complement strand
GGCCGAGACCATAACAAAAGCCCTTATTTTTAACAAGCAGGCGCTTGGTAAAAATATGACCACGCAACCAGCGCTTCTTTACACGACAGGAACCCCGGCTTTGTGGGTGCTTCATCCGGCAGGCAGACCATGGGGGCTCATTCACCCCAGGAGCTTTGCCATGAAATCCACAGCCGCTGTTTGCGCCATCGCCCTGTCCGCCCTGAGTTGGGGTTCCCTGTCGTTTGCGCAGGACTTCAACCACAACCCGCGTGACCGGCATGCGGAGCCGTCGCGTTTTGAGCAACGGGGGCCGGTCCATCAGGACGGCCGTCATTTCACCCCCCGCCCCGCCGACCATCGCGACTATCAACGCAGCCCGCCATTCCATCGCGGCGACCGGCTGCCTGCGCAATACCGCTATCAGCGTGTGAACAACTGGCAGGCGCAGCATCTGCAGGCACCGGCCCGCGGACAACAATGGGTGCAGACAGGTGCGGACTATGCCCTGATCGCCATCGCGACCGGCGTGATTGCCCAGCTGGTACTGAACCGTTGAGGATGAAACGGCCGGGCGCTTGCCCTGCTTGCTCATTTTTTAATAGCTGCCAGCGCCCGCCAGACAAGGGCTGGAGCCTGTTTTTATATCAAACTGCAGCGGGCGGAGGCGCCATCGTCTGCGCCCGCTCCAGCAGCAGTTCCTTTTCGCGCACATTGCCCGCCAGCGCTGCGGCGCGCTCGAACTCGCTGCGCGCCTCCGCGTGGCGTCCCAGCCGCGCCAGCAGGTCGCCACGCACGCTCGGCAGCCACTGGTAGTTCTGCAGCGCCTTGTCGGTGCGCAGGCTGTCGATGATCTCCAGGCCGGCCGCCGGCCCGAAAGCCATGGCGACGGCCACTGCGCGATTGAGTTCGACCACCGGCGACGGCGCCATGCGCGCCAGATCTTCATAGAGGGCGACGATGGCGGCCCAGTCGGTGTCCTCGGCCCGGGGGGCACGCGCATGGCAGGCCGCAATCGCCGCCTGCAGCACGTAGGAACCCGGCCCTTGCCCGGCTTTGGCGTTGAGCCCGCGGGCGCGTTCCAGCGCCGCCAGGCCGCGGCGGATCAGCAGCCGGTCCCAGCGGGCGCGGTCCTGCACCAGCAGCAGCACTGGGCGGCCCGCCGCATCAACCCGCGCGGCCGCGCGCGACGCCTGCAGCTCCATGAGGGCGACCAGCCCGTGGACCTCGGGCTCTTCGGGCGCCAGTTCCGCCAGCATGCGCCCCAGCCGCAAGGCTTCCTGCGTTAGCGCCGGTCGCATCCAGTCATCGCCGGCCGTGGCGGTATAACCTTCGTTGAACACCAGGTACACCACTTCGAGCACCGACGCCAGCCGCGCGCCCAGCGCATCGCCGCGCGGCAGATCGAAAGCCACCCCGGCCTCGCCCAGCGTTCTTTTGGCGCGCACGATGCGCTGGGCAATGGTCGGCTCGGCCACCAGGAAGGCCCGCGCGATCTCATGGGTGCTCAGCCCGCCCAGCAGCTTGAGGGTGAGCGCCGCCCGCGCCTCGGTGGACAACACCGGGTGGCAGGCCGTGAAGATCAGCCGCAGCAGATCGTCGCCAATCTCGTCCTGCCTGGCGGCGTCCAGCGCATCCACAAAATCCGGTACGACCAGCGCCTCCTGCGCCTCCAGGTCATGGCCGATTTGCGCCAGCTTCTCATCGCGCATGCGCAGGTGGCGCAGGTGATCCAGCGCGCGGTTTTTGGCAGTCCGCATCAGCCAGGCGCCCGGATTGTCGGGCACGCCGTCGCGCGGCCAGTGCTCCAGCGCCGCGACCAGCGCGTCCTGCGCCAGCTCTTCAGCCAGGCCGATGTCACGCACCCAACGCGCCACCGCGCCCACAATTTTTGCGGACTCGATGCGCCAGACGGCGGCGATCGCCTGGTGGGTGGCTGAATGCATCCGGTGAGTGTCCCAGAATCAGCTTGGCCGGCTCAAGCCTGTGGCGGAGCAGCGTGGATATCCATCCAGAATACTTCCCAGGTATGGCCATCGAGGTCGGTGAAGCCGTGGCTGTACATGAAGCCGTGGTCCTGTGAAGGGTTGGGCGCGGTACCGCCGGCGGCCAGCGCCTTTGCCACCATCGCATCAACCTCCTCGCGGCTGTCGCACGACAAGGCGATCAACACCTCGGTGGTTTGGGTCGCATCGGCAATCGGCTTTTTGGTGAAGCCCTGGAAAAAAGGCTCGACCAGCAACATGACGTAGTTGTGGTCCGCGCTGATCACCATGCAGGCGCCCTGCGCATTGGTGAATTGCGGGTTGAAGGAAAAGCCCAGGCTTTTGAAGAAGGCCTGGCTCTTTTCCATGTTTCGGATGGGCAGGTTG
>CBFGNA010000496.1:0-2355 GCA_965650045.1 uncultured Polaromonas sp. | reverse complement strand
CTCGCCGCTGTCGATCACCAACATGGCCGCCACACTGTACGCAGTGAACAAGGGCTTCATGGACGACATCGAGGTCAAGAAGGTCCTGGCCTTCGAATCCGGCCTGCACAGCTACCTCAAGGACAAGCATG
This sequence comes from uncultured Polaromonas sp., assembly GCA_965650045.1. Lineage (GTDB taxonomy): Bacteria > Pseudomonadota > Gammaproteobacteria > Burkholderiales > Burkholderiaceae_C > Polaromonas. The sequence goes on along the minus strand of CBFGNA010000496.1, from coordinate 2,224 downwards.
CAGCCCTGATGGCCAAACTGGAAGCCAACAAGGCCATGGACAAGGACGCCGAAGCGGAACTGAACACGGCCGTGGGCGAGTTCAAGAAGTCGTTTGCCTGAGCCTGTTTTCAACCACAGCGCTTCTAGACAACATCAGGAACCTTAGGACCCACTATGGCAGCAGGCAAGGAAATACGCGGCAAGATCAAGTCGGTGGAAAACACCAAGAAGATCACCAAAGCCATGGAAATGGTGGCGGCCTCCAAAATGCGCAAGGCGCAGGAACGGATGCGTGCTGCCCGTCCTTACAGCGACAAGATCCGCAACATCGCGGCCAACCTGGCCCAGGCCAACCCCGAGTACACCCACGCGTTCATGGAGTCCAACGACACCCAAACGACGGGTTTCATCGTGGTGACCACCGACAAGGGTTTGTGCGGCGGCCTCAACACCAATGTGTTGCGCGCTGTCACGACCAAGCTCAAGGAACTGCAGGCTGCCGGCGGCGATGCGCAGGCGGTGGCCATCGGCAACAAGGGCCTGGGTTTTCTCAACCGTGTGGGCGCCAAGGTGATTTCGCACGCCACGCAGCTGGGAGACAAGCCGCATCTGGACAAGCTCATCGGACCCGTCAAGGTGCTGCTCGACGCTTACAGCGAAGGCAAGATCAAGGCGGTGTACCTGTGCTACACCAAGTTCATCAACACCATGCGCCAGGAGCCTGTGGTTGAGCAGCTGCTGCCGCTGACCGCGGAAAACCTGCAGGCGGACAAGGACCAGCACGGCTGGGACTACATCTACGAGCCCGATGCGCAGACCGTGATTGACGACCTGCTGGTTCGTTACGTCGAGGCGCTGGTTTATCAGGCGGTGGCCGAGAACATGGCGTCCGAGCAGTCGGCGCGCATGGTGGCCATGAAGGCCGCGACCGACAACGCCGGCAGCGTGATTGGCGAACTCAAGCTGGTTTACAACAAGACGCGTCAGGCGGCGATCACGAAAGAACTTTCGGAAATCGTTGCAGGTGCAGCAGCGGTTTAAGCCGCGCGCCCAGATTTACAAGATTTAAAGAACGGAAAAGGATCCAGTCATGGCTCAAGCTCAAGGCAAGATTGTTCAGTGTATCGGCGCGGTGGTTGACGTTGAGTTCGCACGCGACCAGATGCCCAAGATTTACGACGCGCTCAAGATGGAAGGCTCCTCGCTGACCCTTGAAGTGCAGCAGCAGCTCGGCGACGGCATCGTGCGCACCATTGCGCTGGGCTCGTCCGACGGCCTGCGCCGCGGCAACGTGGTGTACAACACCAACGCCAACATCACCGTGCCCGTGGGCAAGGCCACCCTGGGCCGCATCATGGACGTGCTCGGCGCGCCCATCGACGAGCGCGGCCCGGTGGACCAGACCCTGACCGCACCGATTCACCGGAAGGCCCCCGCCTACGACGAACTGTCGCCATCGCAGGAACTGCTGGAAACCGGCATCAAGGTGATTGACCTGGTGTGCCCGTTCGCCAAAGGCGGCAAGGTCGGCCTGTTCGGCGGCGCCGGCGTCGGCAAGACCGTGAACATGATGGAGCTGATCAACAACATCGCCAAGGCGCACTCGGGTCTGTCCGTGTTTGCCGGTGTGGGTGAGCGTACCCGCGAAGGCAATGACTTCTATCACGAGATGGCCGATTCCGGCGTTGTGAACCTTGAGAACCTCGGCGAGTCCAAGGTTGCGATGGTTTACGGCCAGATGAACGAGCCCCCAGGCAACCGTCTGCGCGTTGCTCTGACCGGCCTGACCATTGCCGAGTCCTTCCGTGACGAAGGCCGTGATGTGCTGTTCTTCGTGGACAACATCTACCGCTACACACTGGCCGGTACCGAAGTGTCCGCGCTGCTGGGCCGTATGCCTTCTGCGGTGGGTTACCAGCCGACGCTGGCCGAAGAAATGGGCCGCCTGCAAGAGCGTATTACCTCCACCAAGGTTGGTTCGATCACCTCCATCCAGGCCGTTTACGTGCCTGCCGATGACTTGACCGACCCATCGCCTGCCACCACCTTTGCCCACCTGGATTCCACCGTGGTGCTGTCGCGTGACATCGCCTCGCTGGGTATCTACCCCGCGGTGGACCCGCTGGACTCGACCAGCCGCCAGCTCGACCCCAACGTCGTCGGCGAAGACCACTACGCCACGGCCCGTGCCGTGCAGGGCACGCTGCAGCGCTACAAGGAACTGCGCGACATCATCGCGATTC
>CBFGNA010000495.1:0-2363 GCA_965650045.1 uncultured Polaromonas sp. | reverse complement strand
AGCGCCGAGCTGGCGGCGCGGCTGTACGAGCCCTTTTCTGCCGGCGACGTGCGCCAGGGCTCGGGCCTGGGCCTGGCGATTTGCCGCGAGATCACCCAGGCCCTGGGCGGCAGCATCACCCTGGAAAACCGCGAAGATCATGGGCGTATTGCGGGCCTGGACGCCACGGTGCGCCTGCCGCTGGTTCACAATGCCGGCTGATGAAAACCCCTTCACATCACTCGGATAGCCTCTCACGGACACTGGCTTATGCGTCTTGACAAGTGGCTGTGGGGTTTGCAAAACGCGCAGGCCGGCGCAGCCAAGACCGCGTTTTGCAAACAGACCGGCCCACGGGAGTTGACCCATGCGTCTTGACAAGTGGCTGTGGGCCGCACGGTTTTATAAAACACGCACGCTGGCCACCGAGGAGATCGCCAAGGGCCGGGTGCAGGTCAACAGCCTCGAAGCCAAACCGGCGCGCGACATCAAGACCGGGGACACCGTGCAAATGCGCCAGGGTCCGGTGACCCGCACCGTGATCATCCGCGGCCTGAGCCAGCAGCGCGGCGCAGCGCCGGTGGCGCAACAGCTCTACGAGGAAACGGCGGAAAGCCTGCGCCTGCGCGAAGTGGCGGCCGAACAGCGGCGCCTGAACAACGAGCCGGCCGCCAGCATCGAACACGGGCGGCCGACCAAACGCGACCGGCGCAGCATGGACAAGGCCCAGGACAGGAACTGGAACGCCCGCTGGAGCGCCTCCAGCGACTGAGTCGCTCCTGTTTTGATAGCTGCTTGCGCCCGCCGGACGAGGGCTGGAGGCCGATTTGTCTTATAAACCGGCACCCTGGCGCATGCGCCGGCCCTGCGACCACCAGACCAGCAGCGCCAGCACCAGCGCCGGCAGGTAGAACCAGTGCGCGGTCGGCCGGTCGGTCGGCACCTTGATGGCGGTGACGTCCCAGCCCTGCTCCACCCCCGCCTTGGCAGCGCGCGAACCGAACTTGGCCTGGCCGATCTGCAGGGTGTCGCCCAGCGGCACCAGTTGCAGGCCGGCGTCGGTCAGCCGCTTGCGGCCATCGGGTCCCTTGTCGCCGAGCGGGACGGCCACCGTCTTGACTTTTTCGCGGCCCTCCAGCGTGGTGCCGCGCGTGACCATCACCACGCGGCCGCCGCTGTCGACATTGCGCGCGATCTCGAACACTTCCGCCGGTTTGGCATCGCGGTACTCGGGGGCGATCTGGTCCATGAAAAAATCCGGCCGAAACAGCAGGATCACCGCCACCAGCAGCGCCAGGGTTTCCCACAGGCGGTTCTTGACGCGGAACCAGTTCATGGTGACCGCAGCGAACAGCAACGTGGCGAGGATGCTGGCGGAAATCACGCTGAAGAATGAAAAAGCGCCGCCCACGTCGATCAGCAGCAGTTGCGGATTGAAAATCCAGATGAAGGGCAGGATCACGGTGCGCAGCGCATAAATCGATCCCTGGATGCCGGTTTCTATCGCGTCCTCCCCGGAGATGGCGGCCGCCGCAAAGGTGGCCAGCCCCACCGGGGGCGTGATGTCGCCCATGATGCCGTAGTAAAAAACGAAGAGGTGCACCGCGATCAGCGGAATCACGAGGCCCGACTGCGCGCCCAGGTCCACCACCACCGGCGCCATCAGCGTGGCCACCAGCACATAGTTGGCCGTGGTCGGCACGCCCAGCCCCAGCACCAGGCAGGAAAACGCAATGAACAGCAGCATCACCATGACATTGCCCTGCGAGACGAATTCAACAAACTCCGTCATGCGCAGCCCCAGGCCCGTGAGCGTGATGCCACCGACGATGATGCCTGCCGTCGCGGTCGCCACGCCGATGCCAATCATGTTGCGCGAACCATCGTGAAACCCATCGACCACCGAACGCCAGCCCTCGTGCCAGGCACCCGGCGTGCGGGTGCGGCGCAACACATCGATCAGCGGCCGCTGCGTCAGCATCAACACCACCAGGATGGTCACGGCCCAGAAAGCGGCCAGTGCGGGCGACATTTCTTCGACCATCAGGCACCAGATCAGGGTACCAATGGGAATCAGGAAATGCAGGCCGGCGCGCACCGTCGGCCAGGTGTCCAGCGCCTGCGGGTTGTCGATGTCGATGTCCTGGGCCAGGTCCGGGCTGCGCGCGGCCTGGTGCAAACACACGCCGTACAGCGCAGCCACTGCCAGGGTGATGACATAGGGCGCGGCGCCTCCCAGCATGGCCTTCATGCCCTCGAACAGGTAATAGAGCGCGCCGATGACGACGATGCTGCCGGAGATGCCCAGCGCGTTGCGCAGCACCCGGTCACGCCAGGGCTTGGGCTCACGCCGGATCAAAGGCTGCATGTGCATCTTGAGCGCT
>CBFGNA010000494.1:0-2364 GCA_965650045.1 uncultured Polaromonas sp. | reverse complement strand
CGTGGCGCCTCGTTTGACCGCGTCCTGCGTGAACTCGGCCATCGCCGTGACGCGGCGCGGGTTGGCCAGCGGCCCCATGGTGACACCCTCGGCGCTGCCTTCGCCCACCTTCAGACCCCCGGCGTACTTGACCATGGCGGCGGCGAAGTCCTTCTTGATGCTTTCGTGCACCAGAAAACGTGTCGGTGCGATACACACCTGGCCGGCATTGCGGAACTTGGCCGCCCCCGCGGACTTGACCGCCAGCGCAATGTCTGCGTCTTCGCAAACAATCACCGGCGCGTGGCCGCCCAGCTCCATGGTCACACGTTTCATGTGCTGGCCGGCCAGGCCGGCCAGCATCTTGCCGACCGGCGTGGAGCCGGTGAACGTCACCTTGCGGATGACGGGATGCGGGATCAGGTAGTTGGAGATGTCGGCCGGGTTGCCATACACCAGGCCCAGCACGCCAGGCGGCAGGCCGGCGTCCTGGAAGGCGCGGATCAGTTCGGCCGGCGATGCCGGCGTTTCTTCAGGAGCCTTGACGATCATCGAGCAACCGGCGGCCAGCGCCGCCGCCATCTTGCGCACGACCTGGTTGATCGGGAAGTTCCACGGCGTGAAAGCGGCGACCGGACCGACCGGGTCTTTCAGCACCATCTGGCGTGTGGACAGGGCAAAACGCGAGGGCACGATGCGGCCGTAAACGCGCAGGCCCTCGTCGGCGAACCATTCAATGATGTCGGCGGCAGCCATGGCTTCGCCCTTGGCCTCGGCCAGCGGCTTGCCCTGCTCCTGCGTCAGCAGCGCACCGATGGCTGCCGCCCGCTCGCGCATCAGGCCGGCCGCCTTGCGCATGATCTTGTTGCGCTCGATCGGCGTGATGTCGCGCCATTTCTCGAAGCCGCTTTGCGCCGCCGCCAGTGCGCGGTCCAGGTCCGCAATGCCGGCATGGGCCACGCGGCCGATTTCCTTGCCCGTGGCGGGGTTGAACACAGCCAGGCTTTTGCCGTCGGCAGCGTCCTGCCACTCGCCGTTGATGAAAAGCTGGGTATGGGGGTAGGTCATGGATGTCGTCCTCAGGGAAATGAAAAAGGTCGGGGGAACCTGCCATTTTGCGGCAATTCGGATCGGGCCGCAGGCACAGGGGCGACCTCAGGCCTGAGCAGCGACACCCCAGCGCGCAGGCCCGCGTGGCCAGCCGGGCCGGCCGAACCAGGCGCCACCGGCCACCGCCCAGCCGTTGATGAGCCCATAAAGCACCAGGGCGGCCGACTGCGCAGCAAATATCCACGGCAAGCCGCCACCGGCATGCAGGGCGAGCCAGCCGCCGCCGGCCCCAACCAGCAGCCGGGCCACGTTGCCCAGCAGCGGCCAGCCCAGGCGCCCGGCGCCCTGGGAGGCGAAATACAAGGCCAGCCCGAAGCCAAAAAACCCATAGGCCGGGCCCACGATCTGGAGATACAGCGTGCCGGTTTCCAGCATCGCCGGGTCGGTGCCAAACAGGCCCAGCCACGCGTGCGGGAACAGGGCCGCCGCCAGGCCCACGGCTTCACACAGCAGGCCGGCGATGGCCGCGCCTATCCAGGTGGAGCGCAAGGCCCGTTCGCGCCGGCCGGCGCCAATGCAGGTGCCCACCATGGCCACCAGCGGCGCACCCAGGCCAAACACCAGCGGCACCAGCAGGTATTCCAGGCGTGATGCCGTGCCATAGCCGGCAATCGCCGCCGGCCCCAGCGTGCCCACCAGCGCCGTGGCCACACCGATGGTCAGGTTGGTGGCAAGCGCCGACACCGACGCAATCAGCCCGACCCGAAGGATGTCGCGAAACAGCGGCCAGCGCAGGCCTTCGCCATTCAGCGAGGGCGTGAGCAGGCTTTTCGGCGAGCGCAGGTAGAGGGCCAGCGCGAGGGAACCCGCTGCGTAATAAGCCAGCAGGGCCATGGCACCGCCGGCGATGCCAAACGCGGGAACCGGCCCCCAGCCAAAAATCAGCAGGGGCGAGAGGGGCACCAGCACCACCAGCCCCAAGCAGGTGACAACGGCGGGCAACACCATGTTGCCGGTCCCGCGCACCACCGCCGCCAGCGAGTTGAACAGCCAGACCAGCAAGGCACCGGCAAACACCCAGTTCGAATAAGTCAGCGCAGCCTGCAGCGAGGCACCGGAACCACCCATCTGCCGGTACAGCGACGCGCCAAACAGCACCAGTCCCAGGGTGAACAAAAGACTGAAGCCCAGGGCCAGGGCCATCGCATGCACCGCCAGCGCGTTCGCGTCCGCGCGGCGTCGGGCGCCCAGGGTGCGGGCGATGGCAGCCGCAATCCCGCCGCCCATGGCGCCGGCCGACATCATCTGCATCATCATCAGCACCGGGAACACCAG
>CBFGNA010000493.1:0-2368 GCA_965650045.1 uncultured Polaromonas sp. | reverse complement strand
TGCGCGAAGCCCCCGACCTTGCCGTACTGCTGCGCGGCGCGCTCGAAGTTCAGATAGGTGAAGGCGTGCGCCTCAGGTGTGTTGGCCTTGAGGTGCGCAGCTTTGAGCATGTGCTGACCCACCAGATGCGGCAGCCTGCCCTGCATGTCACCCACGCCAAGATTCACCGACGGCTCGCGGAAATACAGCGGCATCAGCTGCGCATGGCAGTCGGTCATGTGCAGCAGATGCACATTGCCCGTCCGCGGCACGTTGTAGGCCACCCCCGACTGGGCGGCGCTGGCTTCACGGTGCAGCGGAAAGCCGGCAGCCAGTGCGGCGGCCATGACACTCGAAAACTCGCGGCGGGACAGATTCATGGCGTGCTTGATCCGGCCTGTCGAAGCAGGCCTGTGGGCGATTTACTATAAATTTGATAGCTGCCTGCGCCCGCTGGACAAGGGCTACAGGCAGAAATGACCAATAACTCTCAGGGGGTCACTTGTTCACGGGCGACTGGGGATCCAGCAGCAGCGCCATCACATCGCGCAACTGCTTTTCATTCAGGATGCCCGCGTGCCCAAAACGTGGCATGCCGGAGCAGGCGTTGTAAGCCTTGGAGTTCCACAGCTTGCCCCAGGTGTATTCCACGATGGGTTTGCTGCCAGCGGCGGCAGGATCACTCACGCCTCGCAGCTTGCCGTAGTTGTAAAGGCTGGGTCCTATGGAGCCGAAGGACAACTCCTCCTTGCTGATCTGGTGGCAGTTGTAGCAGCTGCCGCCGTTGACCGAACCGGGCTTGTCGCTCCAGGTCATGCCGCGGCCGTTTTGCGCGATTTTTTCGCCCTCTTTCCAGTCGCCGATGAACTTGCCGTCGGAAGGCATCTTCACGGTTTTCAGGTTGGCTTCCTCGATGGACTTGGCCAGCTTGTCATCCAGCGGTTTGCCCTGGGCTTCAGAGCAGGCCTTGTTGGAGGCGTCCTGCTCCAGCCAGCTCAGCTTGGCGATGCCCTGCTCGCGAAAAGAAGACTTCATGACCCGCTGCGTGGCTGCGTCAACATCCTGCTGCGAAGGCGCGGTGGCGCAGCTGGCCAGCAGCACGGTCAGGGCGGCAAGCCCGGCTTGCGTGTAGATTTTTTTCATCATCATGCTTCCTGTTCTGTTCAACGCTTGAGGGCCGGCGCCGTGGAGACAGCGCCCTTGCCGTTCACACCCATGAAAACGCCGAGCGCAATGGTGGCGTCAGAGGTATAGCCAGGGAAGGGAAAGCGCTGCTGGCGGTAGCAATCGTTGAGGCGGCGCTGCATGCTCCAGAGGTCACCGCTGGACACGCGATAAGCCGGCCAGGCGCCAAAGCCGTCGCCGGCTCCCGGATTTTTGGTCAGGTTGGGCAGATCCTGCAGGCGCACGCGCTTGTCGTCCGCGCCATGGCAGGAGGCGCAGGAAAAGTCATACGGTCCGCCGCGCTGGTAAAACACCTGCTTGCCAACCGCATACATCAGTTTTTCCTGGGCATGGCTTTGGGGAAGATTGAACTTCATGCCACGCGACTCGCCCGAGATATAGGCGACCAGCGACTCGATGGTTTTCTGCTCGTCGCGGCCAAACGGGGTTTTGGCAATGGTTTCAGCATTGAATCCCTGCAGCGTTTCCATGCAGGTCAGCAGGCGCGATTCCAGGTCCTGCACGCGTGCGGTGTCGGGGAAATAACGCGGCAGCTCGACAAAAGCGCCCTTCACCACGCCCGGGCCCTTGCCGAGATCACACTGTGCAAGGCTGGCATTTTTGGGACCGCGTGCCTGCTTCCACAAAGCCTCGCCTTTGGCTTCATACAGCTCGGCCGGGTTGCCGTCGGCCAGCATGGCCCGGTATTCGGCGATACCTTCCGCCGTGGTTTTTTGTGCGGCTGCCAGCATGGGCAGCAAGCCCAGCGCAGCCAGGCCCAACAATTTCCATTTCATCGCGTGCTCCTCGTGGTTTTTATGAATGCCGCAACCTGCAAATCAGGAAATGACTGCTTCGTCGGTGCGTTTGTCACCCCGGTTGTCGGTCCAGTTGACGATGACTTTCTCGCCCGCCTTGGCGCCCTTGAAGGCAAATTGCATGAACGGGTTTTTCGACACCGCCGGGCCCCACTGGGCACTCATGACGGTCTTGCCGTTGTGCGTGGCATTGATGTTCTGGATGAACCAGGCCGGCACCACCTTGCCGGAGGCGTCCTTGCGCTGGCCGCTTTCCATCTCGTGGCTGACCAGCACGCGGACGGTGGTCTTGTCGCCCTGGGCCTGGGCCCGGATTCTCATTGGATCTGACATGATTTTTTCCTTCGAATTTTGTAAATAACTTGTCGGCGTAGCGAGTGGCTGTCAGCCTGGGCGCGGGTGGCTGG
>CBFGNA010000492.1:0-2385 GCA_965650045.1 uncultured Polaromonas sp. | reverse complement strand
AACACCAGCGGGATGTGGGCGTCGTAGCTGTACGGCGTGCCGTGCGTCGTGCCATTCGCGGCACGCATCCAGTACGGCTCCAGCACGATTTCCAGGTCGCCCGATCGAGTGAGATTGTAGCTGCGCAGAATGCGGCGCCCGATCGTATCGGGTGCGCTTTCTCCTGACAGCAGCTGCTCCCGCGTGTACACGCGCACCACGTGCGGCGCGGATTGCGCCGCGACCGCCGCCACCTGCCGCACGTCCGCCGGATCCAGCTTCTTCTCGGCGATCAGCGCGTGATTGAGGTACGGCGACGTGCCGGCCGTCGAGAGGATCCACTTGCCGTCGCCGAAGCGCGCGTTCAGCGCTTCCACAATCGGCGTGAACAGCTCTTCGCCTTTGGCGCGGCCGCCCGGCAGGCGGCGCCGCCGGCCATTCGCAAGGTGCTGGACCGGCTGGCCCGCGGCTGGCACGAGCTGCACCGCGACCAGGTGGACGACTACCAGGTGTATGAGGAGGTGCCGCAGGATTTCCGCGGCGCGCTGCAGCAGACCGCCAGCGCCATCCTCGACCACCTGGCCGATCACCCTGCCGGCATCGATGCGCGGCTGCAGGATTTTTTCTTTGAAGTGTTGCACTTTTCGCGCATGGCCGAATTGCTGGGCGCCCATTCGCTGTTTGACATCACGCTGGGGCAGGGCGGGGCGCGGCTGTGCCTGCGCAATGTGGTGCCTGCGCCTTTTCTGGCGCCGCGTTTTGCCGCCGCGCGTTCGGCGGCGCTGTTTTCAGCCACGCTCAGTCCCTGCGATTACTACAGCGACCTGTTGGGCCTGCCGGACGGCACGGCCTGGATCGATGTGGCTTCACCCTTCAGGGCTGAGCAGTTGTCGGTGCGCGTGGTGGAGGACGTGTCCACCCGTTTTCACCACCGCGGCCACTCGCTGTTGCCCATGGTGGAACTCATGGCCCGGCAATACAGCGCCGCTCCCGGCAACTACCTGAGTTTTGTCAGCAGCTTTGACTACCTGGAGCAATTGCTGACGCTGTTCCGTGCCCGTTACCCGGCCATTGAGGTCTGGGCGCAATCGCGCGGCATGGAAGAAAGTGCGAAGCGGGGATTTCTCGAACGTTTTGCCCCGGCCTCGGCAGGGATCGGTTTTGCCGTACTCGGCGGCGCCTTTGCCGAAGGCGTGGACCTGCCGGGCAAACGCCTGATTGGCGCCTTCATCGCCACCCTGGGCCTGCCGCAGATCAACCCGGTCAACGAGCAGATCAAGGCGCGCATGGACGCCAGCTTTGGCCGCGGTTACGACTACACCTACCTCTACCCCGGTCTGCAAAAGGTGGTGCAGGCGGCCGGCCGGGTGATACGCACCGAGTCCGACAGTGGCGTGGTGTACCTGATCGATGACCGGTATGGCGGGGCGCAAGTGCAGCAGCTTTTTCCCGGGTGGTGGAAGGTGGAGCGCTTGCAGGCGCGTTTGCCGCGTGCGGTATCGCCGGCTTGGCGGGGCGAGGAAAGCGTGGGAGTCGAAGTGGGAGCGGGCGTGGAAGTGGGCGTGGGGGAAATCAACCCTGCTGTCGAATGCCAGCCCCAGTCGCAGCGTGACGCCGGATGACAAGGGAAATAGCCCGCTAGCCCCCGTCCATCAAGCGCCAGCAGCTATCAAAAAAAGAGCAGTTTCAGTTGATCAAGCCGTGCTGCCGCGCCGCAAACACCGCCTGCATGCGGTTGGACACGCGCAGCAGGCCGTAGAGAATTTGCACATGGCCACGCACCGTGTGGTGCGACAAGTCCAGCCGGCGTGCGATCAGCTTGTCGGGCAAACCTTCGCAGAGCAGGTTGAGTACTTCGCACTGGCGTGATGTCAGGCGCGGTGCCGCGGGTTCGCCGGACTGTGCGGCGGGCATGGCGTGCTGCGCTGCGGTGCCGTGCGCCAAGGCCATGCTGGCGCCATTTTGGGCATGCGTGTCGGTCTGGGAAGTTTGCAAAATGCTCATGGCTGAATTAGAACGGCGTGCGCGCGCTGCGACAAGTGCCGGCGACACTGCGCTTGTCCCTAAAAATAACTACACACAGCGGCGCGGCCGTCTTTGCTGCGTCATGCCGGACTGCGTTTTTCCGGCAGCCACAGGTGCAGGCTGGTGGCGCTCCCGTCGGAGTCCCAGCGCAGGCTGGCGCCGATGGAGCGGGCGCGGCGCAACTGGTTGTGCAGGCCCTTGCCACCGCGTTGCAGGGCGGTCTCCAGCACGAAGCCGGGGCCGTTATCGCGGATGGTCACCGTGACGCCGTCCACGTCGCCCTGCTGCTCCACCGCGGTGCTGACGCGGATTTCGCTGGCCTGGGTGTGTTTGAGGATGTTGGCAAAGGCCTCCTGCAGGATGCGCAGGATGTGCAGCGCG
>CBFGNA010000491.1:0-2395 GCA_965650045.1 uncultured Polaromonas sp. | reverse complement strand
TGCAGCAGGCGGCCCGGCAGGCGGTCCAGCCAGGGCGCCAGGCCCTTGAACATGCTGTCGGACAGCTTGCTGCGAAACAGGATCTCGCCCATCCACAAGAACAGCGGCAAGGCGGTCAACGTCCAGCTGGAGGTCGAGCCCCAGATGGTCAGCATCATGCTGTCGCCGGCCGGGCGAGCGGTCAGCAGTTCCATGCCGAGCAGGGCCACCGCGAGCAGCGACAAACCTATCCACAGGCCGGAGCCCAGCGCTGCAAACAGCAGCACGATCAGCCCGAAGGCAATGGCGATATCCATGGTGTTCTTTCTTCGATGCGGCGATGCAGCTGTTCGGCTATTCGATATGGGCAGCTTCGCTGGGTACGGCAATAAAACTGCCGCCCTGCCAGCGTTCGGCCAGGGCCTGGACGAACGACAGCGCAAAACCGACGCAACCCAGCACCATGGCAATTTGGGGAATCCACAGCGGCGAGGCATCTGCCGCCGGCGAGATGTCATGGGTGGTGTAAGACACCCAGGCCAGGCGCCCTGCGTACCACGCCATGAAAACCGTCAACACCAGACCGGCGCCCAGTGACCACCATTCCAGGGCGTTGCGCACCCTCGGAGATGCACGGTCCAGCAACAGGGTGACCCGGATGTGATCGCCATGCTGGAGCGTGCCCGGCAAGGCCAGAAACAGCGCAGAGGCAATGGCATAACCAGCATAGGCATCAAGGCCGGCAATGTCCCAGTTGGCCTCGCGCGCCAGCACACCCAGCATGACCGTGCCAAAGGCCGCCAGCATGGCCAGGCAGGACAGTGCCATCAGCAGTTTGTAGAAATTCCGGACGAGTTTGCCCATGGCAGGCTCCTGCGCGAATAAAAAATGAGAGGGAAACCGGGCGGGCCGCCTGCCAGCGACGAACCCGCGGCGCCGCAAGCTGCGGCGTCAGGGTCGGGACGCTTACTTTTTGCGGTAAGCGTCGATCACGGCCTGGCCTTCGGGGCCCGCCGTCTTGAGCCATTCGGCGGTCATGGTGTCGCCGATGGCGGCGAGTTCCTTCTTGACGCTGTCCGAAGGCGCAGCGATGGTCATGCCCTTGGCGCCGAGTTCCTTGATGTATTCACCGTCGAGCTTCTCGCTGGTCGCCCAGCCGCGCTCTTCAGCCGCGGCCGCGGCCTTGAGCACGGCGTCCTGCGTGGCTTTGTCCAGCGCATCAAACGCCTTCTGGCTCACCACCGTGGCATTGCGCGGCAGCCAGGCGCTGACCGGGTAGAAATACTTGACCTGCTCGTGCAGCTTGCTTTCCACGCCGCTGGCACTTGAAGTCAGGAAGTTCTGCACACCGCCGGTCGCCAGGGCTTGACCGAGTTCGGCGAGCTGGATGGTGACGGGCTGGGCTTTGAGCAGTTGCGCGATGCGGGTGGTCGCCGGGTTGTAGGCGCGCATTTTGGTCCCTGCAAAGTCAGCGGGTGTCGCAATCGGCTTGAGCGAATACAGCGACTGGCCGGGCCAGGGCACGGTAAACAGTACCTTCACGCCTTGTGAGGCAAGCAATTTGTCCTGTGCCGGCTTCGCTGCGACATAAAGGCGTTTGGCATCGGCGTAGCTGGTCGCCAGGAAAGGAATCGAATCCACACCAAACAGCGGGTTTTCATTGGCCGCACCGGACAGGATGAACTCGGCTGCCTGAACCTGACCGGTTTGCACAGCGCGCTTGATCTCGTTGGCCTTGTACAGCGAACCGCCCGGATGCAGCGTGATCTTGAGCTTGCCACCGGTGAGCTGGTCCACCTCGTTGGCGAACTGCTGCACGTTCTGCGTCTGGAAACTGTTGGCCGAATAACCGGTGGGCAGGTCCCACTTGGTCTGGGCGTGCGCCGCGACCTGGAACAGGCCGGCGCAGGCCAGGGTCAAACCGCAAATGACTGTCTTCATGAAAAGCTCCTTCTTAGAAACTGGCAAGTTGATGATTGAGAAGATCGGTGACCAGCATGGCCCCCGGCGCGTGGGTGATACAAAACGCAGGGCGTGCCTGGGCTACAGCAGCCTGTGGTGTGACGCCGCAGGCCCAGAACACCGGAATCTCGTCCGGCAACACGTCCACCGCATCGCCGTAATCGGGGTGGGCAAGATCCTGGATGCCGATCAGCGCCGGATCGCCGATGTGCACCGGCGCGCCATGCACATTGGGAAAGCGGGAGGTGATCTGGATGGCGCGGATGGCGTCAGCCGCCTTGAGCGGACGCATGGACACCACCATCGGGCCGTGGAAAATGCCGGCACGTTCGGTGGCGATATTGCTGCGGTACATGGCCACGTTGCGCTCCTCTGCAATATGGCGCAGGGGCAGGCCCGCCTGCAGCAGGGCTTCCTCGAAGGAGAACGAACAGCCGATGACAAAGGTCACCAG
>CBFGNA010000490.1:0-2398 GCA_965650045.1 uncultured Polaromonas sp. | reverse complement strand
GCCAAGGAGGCTTCCCACGAGCGCATCGTGTCCGTGGCCGCGCGGGCCATTCGCCGCAGTGGCTACGGCGGCACCGGCGTTGCCGACATCATGAAGGAGGCCGGGCTGACCCATGGCGCGTTTTACGCCCACTTTGCGTCCCGCGAAGCGATGCTGGCAGAGGCGGCGGACCGTGCCGGTGCCGAAGCCAACGCGCTTGCAGCGCGTGTCGCCGCCGCGGCCCCACCAGATCAGGCATTCCAGGCGCTGATGCAGGCCTACCTCTCCAAAGCGCATCTGGAGAGCATCGAGATGGGTTGCCCGATTTCAGCTTTGGGTTCCGAAATGCCCCGGCAATCCCCCGAGGTGCGTCGTGCTGCCACGCGCCGCATCAAGGAGATGGTTGACCTCGTCGCCCGGCAGAGTCCGGACTGGGGGCAACCCGCTGCGCATGAGCGTGCACTGGTGTCAGTGGCCACCCTGGTTGGCACGCTGATCCTGGCCCGCGCCGTCGATGACGCCGTGTTGTCCGACGCCCTGTGCAGCGCAAGTTTGAAGCGCTTGGCCTCGCCTCAGCCCGCATCTGCCGACTGAGCTTTTTTTGCTCATTAATATGACGAACATCATTCCAAATGAGGAATTTATCCGGGCGTTGGTATGCCAGGCCGCGATTTTTTGACAAGGGAAATAACCATGCAAGCATTCATCGTTGAACGTTATGGAGAGCAGGACGCATCGCGCCTGGCGGAGGTGCCCATGCCGGAGCTGCGCGACGACGAGGTCCTGGTCCAGGTGCATGCCGCCGGCGTCAACCTGCTGGACGCCAAGATCCGCAGCGGAGAGTTCAAGCGCATCCTGCCCTACAAGTTGCCCCTTGTCCTGGGCCACGACGTGGCAGGCGAGGTGGTCAAGGTCGGGCGAAACGTGCACCAGTTCAAACCAGGTGACGCGGTTTATGCGCGGGTGGATGATTTCCGGATCGGCACGTTCGCGGAATTCGTTCCCGTCAGGGAATCTTCCCTGGCGCTCAAGCCCGCGGCCCTGACGATGGAAGAAGCCGCTTCCATCCCCCTGGTCGCCTTGACGGCGTGGCAGGCGCTGGTGCAGAAGGCCGGGCTGAAAAAAGGGCAGAAGGTCTTCATCCAGGCAGGCTCCGGTGGCGTGGGCAGCTTTGCCATCCAGCTGGCCAAACACCTGGGCGCCACCGTGGCCACGACGACAAGCACAGGGAATGCTGCGCTCGTCAAGGATCTGGGTGCGGACATCGTCATCGACTACAAGACGCAGGACTTCGAAGCGGTGCTGCGTGACTATGACGTGGTCCTGAACAGCCAGGACAACAAGACACTGCTGAAGTCCCTGCGTGTGCTCAAGCCGGGCGGAAAACTCATCTCCATCTCCGGGCCGCCTGATCCCGCCTTCGGCAGGGAGATCAAGGCCCCCGGTTTCGTCAGGCTGGTCCTGCGGCTGCTGAGTGCGGGTGTCCGCCGCAAGGCAAAACGTCTCGGGGTCGACTTTTCATTCCTTTTCATGAAGGCCAACGGCAGCCAGTTGCGCGAGATCACCCATCTCTTCGATGCGGGAGTTGTCCGTCCGGTGGTGGACCGGGTGTTCCCGTTTGCTGAAACCGGTTCGGCGCTGGCCTATGTTGAAGCGGGCCGTGCAAAAGGCAAGGTCGTCGTCAAGGTCAAGTGAGTCCGGTTTCCCTTCCCATCCTTCCATTCGTTCCATCCCTTCCACCCCTTTCATCTTTTCTGGAGTCTTCATGAAAATCGAAAATGCCGTCGTCCTCGTTACCGGTGCCAACCGGGGAATCGGCCTGGCCTTTGCCCGTTCATTGCTCGCCCGTGGTGCCCGCAAGGTCTACGCTGCTGCGCGCGACCCTGCGACCGTCACCCTGGCCGGTGTTCAGGCTTTGCAGCTGGACGTGACCAACCCTGAGCAGGTCGCCGCAGCAGCACGCCAGGCGGCGGATGTGACGCTGGTGATCAACAACGCGGGTATTGCCCAACCCGGCGGCTTTCTGGCGCAGGACAGCGAAGCCGTTGCGCGGCGCATCTTCGAGACCAATTTTTTTGGGGTGCTGAACATGAGCAAGGCTTTCGCGCCTGTTCTCAAGGCCAACGGCGGCGGCGCCTTGATCAACGTCCTGTCGGTCGCTTCATGGGTGAACGGCGGCGAGCTGGCGGCCTACTCGGCCAGCAAGTCCGCGGCCTGGTCGCTCACCAATGCCTTGCGCAGCGAACTGGCGGCGCAGAAAACCCGGGTGCTGGGACTGCACATGGCCTACGTTGATACCGATTTGACGCGCGGATTCGATGTCCCGAAGTCCAGCGCCGAGGAAATCGTCAGGCGCGCGCTTGACGGTCTCGAAGCGGGCGCTGACGAGGTGCTGGCCGATGAGGTCACGCTGCAGGTC
>CBFGNA010000489.1:0-2403 GCA_965650045.1 uncultured Polaromonas sp. | reverse complement strand
GAGGATGTCGGTGGTGCCGCCCGCAGGGAAGGGCACCACGTAATTGATGGGTTTGGAGGGCCATTTGTCCTGGGCCCATGCGGGCAGTGTTCCCGCGCCCAGCGCGAGAGGCAGCGCAGTGGCCAGGGCGGAGCGGATCAGTGAGCGGCGTTTCATGATGTCTCCTGTGGTTTTGGGAAGAAAGCTGTCGTTCAAACTCGGCCGTGGGTTCGGAAAGGGCGGTCCGGACAAGTCGACTGGGATCGACCGCCGGCACCGCCGTCATTCAGTGAATCCCACGATGCGCGGATGATTCATAAGTCAGTCATCGTACAACTTGAGTGCCGTTATCGCCCATCCGGGAATTCCCTCGGCGCCTGATGTTTCAGGCGTGCTGAAAGTCCTTAAACGCCAGGTGAGGCGTCCAGGGTCTGGCCCCTGCGCAGCCGCTCCCTGCTGTTGGACAGGTGGGTGCGCATTGCCGCCCGTGCCGCTTCCGGGTCCTGGCTGCGAATGGCGTTGTAAATGTTTTCGTGTTCGCCATTGACCCGTTGCAGATAGTGCAGCCGGCCTTCCGGGGCGCTTTGCGGCGTGTTCACCCGGGTGCGCGGGATGATCATCGTGCCCAGGTAGGTCATCAGGTCTTCAAAGTGGCGGTTGCCGGTGGCGCGCGCCACTTCCATGTGGAACTGGAAGTCGGGCGGCACGGCGTCGGAGTCGGCATGGATGGAGTCCTGAAAAGCCCGCAGCGCGGTGGCCATGGCTTCCAGGTTTTCGGTGCTCCGCCGCTGGGCAGCCAGGCCTGCAGCTTCGGTTTCCAGGCTGATGCGCAGTTCCAGCACCGAGATCACATCGTTGATGGTCGCAAAGTCTGCAGCGGCTATCTTGAAGTTGCCCGCCTCACGGTTCTGGATGACAAACGTGCCGATGCCGTGCCGCGTCTCGACCAAGCCGGACGCCTGCAGTTTGGAGATGGACTCACGCACCACGGTCCGGCTGACGTCAAAACGCGCCATGATTTCGGCCTCGGTGGGCAGCTTGTCGCCCGGCTTGAGCTGCCCGTCGCGGATGCTGGTGGACAGGCTTTCGACGATTTCAGTCACCAGTCCGCGCGGCCGGCGTATGCGCGGCGCCTCGTCAGGCAAGGTGGATAACAGGTTCGATTCCATCGGTTTGGTTCGGAGTAGGGGTTTGCCTTGATGACCGCAGAAAGCCCTTGACAGTTAAAAGCGGGACCCTAGAATGCCGTGTCATCAGACAACATATGACTGATGTGTTGATCGATTCAAGCGACTGTAAGCAAAGCTGAAGGAAAAGTCCAGCGTTTGCATCCAACAGGCCCCTCAAAGCGAAATATGACAATCAAGGCTCACGAAAAATTGCTGCTGACCGGTGCTGCCGGTGGCTTGGGACAAGCGCTGCGCGAACGGCTCAAGGCCAACTGCAGCACGCTGCGGCTTTCGGATCGGGCCGCCCTGGGTGATGCCGGCAGCAACGAGGAAATCGTGCTCGCCGACCTGGCCGATGCGGCTGCGGTGGACGCGATGGTGCAGGGGGTCGACGCCATCGTCCACCTGGGGGGTGTCTCCGTGGAGGGCCCTTTCGGCCCCATCCTGCAAGCCAACATCCTGGGCCTGTACAACCTGTATGAAGCGGCCCGCAAACACGGCGTCAAGCGTGTGGTGTTTGCCAGCTCCAACCACGTCACCGGCTTTTACCGGCAGAGCGAAACCATAGATGCCGACGCGCCCGCGCGTCCGGACGGCATGTACGGCCTCAGCAAGGCTTTTGGTGAAGACCTCTCGCGCTTCTACCATGACCGCTACGGCATCGAGACCGCTTGTGTGCGGATTGGCTCGTCCTTTCCGGAGCCGAAAGACCGCCGCATGCTGGCCACCTGGCTCAGCTTCGACGACCTGCACCGGCTGATCACGGCCTGCCTGACCACACCTGTGCTTGGCCACAGCATCATTTTCGGCATGTCCGACAACGCCGTGACCTGGTGGGACAACCGCCGCGCCCGCCACATCGGTTACGTGGCCAAAGACAGCTCGGACATCTTCCGTGACGCCGTCTACGCGCGCACACCGGCGCCCGACCTCAGCGATCCCGCTGTGCAGTTTCAGGGCGGCGGCTTTGTCAAGGCCGGGCCTTTTGCCGGTTGAGCAGGCGCTTGAATGCACACGCCGCTTCCCGTTCCTGTTCCCCGTTTCTGTCAGTAGCTTTTTAAACCGTCCAACAAGGAGACAAACCATGACTTTTCGCCGCCACCTGATTGCCGCCGCCACGCTGGCTTCCCTTGCCTTCACCTTGCCCATGGCCGCCCAGGCGCAAACCGTGCTCAAGGCTGCCGATACCCATCCAGCCGGTTATCCCACTGTGGTGGCCGTCGAGAACATGGGTAAAAAACTGGAAGCCCAGACC
>CBFGNA010000488.1:0-2403 GCA_965650045.1 uncultured Polaromonas sp. | reverse complement strand
AGCGACCGCCATGTGCGGCGCATTTTCGAGACCCACTTCGGCGTCTCGCCCCTGCAATATCTGCAGACCCGCCGGCTGCTGACGGCTAAGCAGTTGCTGGCCGACACGGCCCTGCCGGTCACGCAGATCGCGCTGATCAGTGGCTACGCCAGCGTGCGCCGCTTCAACGCCGCTTTTCTTGGCCACTACGGCCTGAATCCGACGCAGTTGCGCCGCCAGGGCGCCACGCCCACCGGACAGGGCATCACCGTGAAGCTGGGCTACCGGCCGCCCTACGACGTGGCTGCGATGGTTGCCTTCTTCAAAAAGCGCCAGATACACGCTATTGAATTGGTCGCTGACGCGCCAGGCAAAACAAGGCTGGGACGTACTTTTCGCGTGGAAACCGGCGGCAAGGTGCATGCCGGCTGGCTGATAGCCAGCTTTGACCAAAGCCGCAGCCATGTCAGCCTGCAGGTCAGCGATTCGCTGCGCGAGGTGCTGCCCCTGGTGATACGCCGGGTGCGCGCCATGCTGGACCTGGATGCCGACCCGCAGGCCATCAATGCGGTGCTGCATGCCAGCTTTCCCGGCGGCGACGGCCTGCGCGTGCCCGGCGCCATGGATGGCTACGAACTGGCGGTGCGCGCCGTGCTGGGCCAGCAGATCACGGTGGCGGCGGCGCGCACCTTGGCGCAACGCATGGTGGACAAACTGGGCGAGCCCATCGAAACGCCCTGGCCCGGCCTGACACGCCTGTTCCCCGCAGCGGCCGTGCTGGCGCAGGCCGGCGGCGACGCGCTGGGCCAACTGGGCATCGTGCGGCAGCGGCAGGCGGCGATTGTCGGTATTGCCAAAGCAGTCGCCGAAAAACGTGTGCAGTTGCACGGCGGCGCCGACGTCAATGCCACGATTGCGGCGCTCAAGGAGCTGCCCGGCATCGGCGACTGGACCGCGCAATACATCGCCATGCGCGCACTGCGATGGCCCGATGCCTTTCCGGCCGGCGACGTGGCGCTGCACAAGGCACTCGGTGTGCAGGGCCTGAAAAACCCGGCCAAAGAGGCCGAGCAAGCCTCGCTGCCGTGGAAGCCCTGGCGCAGCTACGCGGTGATCCGCGCCTGGAGCGGTGCCATGGAGGCGCCCGCCGTGCCGCCGGACGCTACGGAATCGATAGCTGCTCACGCCCGTACGACGGGGGCTGGAGCCCTAAAAGACTTGTAAAAACCGATACAGCGGCTTTATGCCGGCCTGTATCACCCAATGAGAAACACGCCCCAGGAGATCAGCATGAAATTCAACACCGACATAGTCCAGACGCGCTACGAAAGCCCGCTGGGCCCCATCATCATCGCCGCCACAGGCAAGGGCCTGGCCGGGCTCTGGTTTGACGGTCAGAAGCACTTTCCCGTGGAGCTGGCAGGACCGGCCGTCTGGCCCAGCGAACCAGCGCATCCGGTGCTTATCGAAGTGGTCAAGCAACTCGGCGAATACTTCTCCGGCCGTCGCACCGCGTTTGATCTGCCACTGGACCTGGCTTACGGCACGGCCTTCCAGCAATCGGTCTGGCAGGCCCTGCTGAAAATTCCCCAGGGTCATACCGCCAGTTACAGCGAGCTCAGCGCCCGCATCGGCAAACCTGCCGCGGTGCGCGCGGTGGGTGCGGCGGTCGGCCGCAACCCGGTCAGCATCATCGTGCCCTGCCACCGCGTCATGGGCGCCGGCGGCGCACTGACGGGGTATGCCGGTGGCCTGCACCGCAAAAGCGCGCTGCTGAAACTCGAAGGTGTGGCCTTGAAGGAAGCCGCATGAGTGGGGCCACTGCGCATCTCCCCAAAAAAGCCTGGCTGAGCGATTTCATCCTGCTGGCGGCCATCTGGGGTTCGTCCTTTTTGTTCACGCGCATCGCGGTGCTGGATTTCGGCCCGCTGCCCACGGCGGCCGTGCGCGTTGGCATCGCTGCGGCCTTCTTGCTGCCGCTGGTGCTGCTGCGCGGCCATGGCCGGGCGTTGATGAAAAACTGGCGCCGCGTGTTTCTGGTCGGGCTCTTCAACTCGGGCATTCCGTTTGCGTGTTTTGCGTTTGCACTGTTGTCCATCACCACCGGGCTATCTGCCATCCTCAACGCCACGGTGCCGATGTTCGGCGCCATCGTCGCCTGGTTCTGGCTGAAGGACAGGCCGACCGGTTCGCGCGTGCTGGGCCTGCTGATCGGCTTTGCCGGCGTGGCCATGCTGGCCTGGGACAAAGCCACCTTCAAACCCGACGCCTCGGGCATCGCGCCCGGCTGGGCCGTGCTGGCCTGCCTGTTCGCCTGCGTTTGTTATGCGCTGTCGGCCAGCTACGCCAAGCGTTACCTCACTGGCCTGCGCACAGGACCAGCACCTGCCGGTCATCGACGCATCCGATGATTTCGAACTGGCG
>CBFGNA010000487.1:0-2427 GCA_965650045.1 uncultured Polaromonas sp. | reverse complement strand
CGAGGGCATCAGCAGCGCTGCGTGGCCGCTGACGGCAAGCATCCACGAAGGCTGGTACTTCAAGCCCGACGCCGGCATGTTGCTGGGCTCACCGGCCAATGCCGACCCGGTGGCGCCGCAGGACATCCAGCCCGAAGAGCTGGACATTGCGATGGCGATTCACCGCATCGAGGAAATGACCACACTGACCATTCGCCGCCCGACGCGCACCTGGGCCGGGCTGCGCTCCTTTGTGGCCGACGGTGATCTGGTGGGCGGCTTTGATGCGCAGGCGCCGGGTTTCTTCTGGGTCGCCGCGCAGGGTGGTTACGGCATCCAGACCTCGGCCGCGATGGGCGAGGCCTGCGCGGCGCTGGCGCGCGGGCTGTCGCTGCCGGAACGAATCGCCGGCTTCGGGCTGACGGCGGCGATGTTGTCACCGGCGCGGCTGAGCGACAGGCATTGACGGCGGGCCCTGGCAGATGTGCCACCGTGCACCCGCTCGGGCCACGCCCATAGAAGCCCGTTGAAGCCCTTCGACAGGCTCAGGGCGAACGGAAATCCATGAGCCGCCCGCCTTGGTCAAATCGGCCGATCCGCAGCAGCTATCCCGGGTCGCTGCCGCCCTTGTTCACCAGCGACAGCGCGATGCCGATGGCAATACCGATGCCGATGCCCATGGTGAGGTTTTCGATCAGGGCGCCGATGATGACGCCGATCATCACGCCGGCGCCGAGGTAGAGGGACTGTTGCTTTTCCTGTTGTGTCATGGTTGAAACCTGAGGGGCGGGGCTGCTGCTATGCCACGCCAAAAGAGTTGCTTGATCACCCACCTTAGCGCCGCTGCAGGCCTGGCGCAAACAATGAAACCCGCTATTACATCCGGCACATCTGGATAAAACCGATAAAAAGCGGGCGATTGCCGGCCATTTGGATCGTCCTACATGGCGGTCCAATGATGACTGACACGGCGGATTTTTTGGCAGTCCTAAGGTGACCCTGACGCGGGCAACAACGCGACAACACAAAAGCGAGAAACCCAACATCAGCGCCCTGTCTGCTGTTGCGCGCCCGCGCTTTTGTTTACCTCTTTTCAAGGAGAGCCCTCATGCCTCACCACAAATATGCCGACTGTATTGACGCCTGTCATGCTTGCGCCCTCGCCTGCAACCACTGCGCTGCGTCTTGCCTGCTTGAGCCGGACGTGAAGCTCATGGCGCGATGTATCGCGCTCGATATGGACTGCGCCGCCATGTGCCAGACCGCTGGCGCCTTGATGGCGCGCAGCAGTGAACATGCCGAGGCCCTCTGCGCCCTGTGCGCCGAGATCTGCGAGGCCTGTGGCGAGGAGTGCGCGCAGCACGACATGGACCACTGTCAGGCCTGCGCCCGCGCCTGCAAACATTGCGCCGAAGCCTGCCACGACATGGCCGCGCTGGCCTGACGCCACCACATCCGCCGCGCGACCCCGCGGGTCAGGCGTTGGTGGGCAGTGGCACACGATGGCAAGGTTCGCAGACGTTCAGGACTTCGACAAGGCTTTCGTGAAGTCAATGAAGCTCTGCACAGCGGGCGAGTGCGTGGCGGGCCCCGGTCGAGGGCGGTCGCTATCCCGTGGCTGTGATACTAAATTGGCCACCAGCCCTTGTCTGACGGGCGCAGTCAGCTATCAAAAACGGAGCGATGGGCAGGCGCTTGCCGGCCTCAGGATGCCGGGACGCTTTCTTTCTCCACCTCTTCCACCTGAACCTCCATCTCGCTGACTTCCAGCGGCTGCGTGCCGTAGTCGGAGATGAAAGCCACGTCGGCGGCGTCGCGGCCGTAGGCCAGCACGATGCGGCCGCCGCGCGGCTCTTTTTGTGTGGCGTCAAAGGTGTACCAGCGGCCGCCGACAAAAGCCTCGAACCAGGCGTGCAGGTCCATCGGATCCAGCGCGTGCAGGTAACCGACCACCATGCGCGCCGGGATCTGCAGGCTGCGGCACAGCGCAATGCCGACGTGCGCAAAGTCGCGGCACACACCGGCGCCGTGGCCCAGCGTGTCCATCGCGTCGGTGGTGGCTTCACTCACGCCATATTTGTATTCGAGGTTGTTGTTGATCCAGCCGCGGATTTTTTCGGCCTGCGCGTAGCCGGGCGGCGTGTCGCCGACGATCTCGCGGGCTTTGTCGGCCATCTTGTCAGACGGGCAATAGCGGCTTTGCAGCAGGTAGTGCAGCACATCGTCCGGCAGCTCGGCCACCGGTGTATGCGGCGCATCGGGTTGCACGGCGATCTGGTCCTCGACCTCCATCACCACTTCGACATCGATCTTCATCTGGCCTGCCGGCAGCACCAGGCGCTGGCACAGGTTGCCGTAGTTATCGACGTATTCGGTGGTCGGCACCCAGGGCGCCAGTTCATAACGGTCGCTGACAATCCATTGCGCCTGGCCGCTGCGCGGGCGCAG
>CBFGNA010000486.1:0-2439 GCA_965650045.1 uncultured Polaromonas sp. | reverse complement strand
TGGTCAGGTCAATGTCGTAACGCGAGGTGCGGCGGCTGCCGTCGTCGCGCACATCGGACTCGATGGTGATGGCCATCGCCGGACACACGGCTTCACAAAGCTTGCAGGCGATGCAGCGTTCTTCACCGTTTTCATAACGGCGCAGGGCATGCAGACCACGAAAACGCGGGCTCAGCGGCGTTTTTTCTTCTGGGAACTGAATGGTGATCTTGCGGCTGAACATGTACTTGCCGGTCAGGGCCATGCCCTTGAACAGCTCGGTCAGCATGAAGCTGGATACAAAGTCTTTGACGGAGGCAACTGCACTCATGATGATTTCCTGAGAGCTACACGAAGTGAGCGAACGTGGGGGCCAGGTTTTTCCGACGGGCCGCCCCTAGGAAAAACGCGCCCCCTCGGGGGGCAGAGAGCTACACGGAGTGAGCGAACGTGGGGGTTCATAGTCACTTCCAGATGTTGTAAGGCGTCTGCATCCAGGCAGCCACCACCACCAGCCAGACCAGCGTCACGGGGATGAAAATTTTCCAGCCCAGACGCATGATCTGGTCGTAACGGAAACGCGGGAAGGTTGCGCGCACCCAGAGGAACATGGTCACGACCACAAAGGTCTTGGCGCCCAGCCAGATCCAGCCGGGAATGAAGGACAGGAATTCGAAGGGGGGCAGCCAGCCGCCGAGGAACAAAATGACCGCCAGGATGGCGACCAGCCACATGTTGGCGTATTCGGCCAGGAAGAACATGGCAAACGCCATGCCGGAGTATTCCACCATGTGCCCGGCCACAATTTCCGACTCACCCTCGACCACGTCGAACGGGTGGCGATTGGTCTCGGCAAGCCCGGAGATGAAATACACCACAAAAATCGGCAGCAACGGCAGCCAGTTCCAGGACAGGAAGTTCAGGCCGTAACCGACGCCCATGCCCTTGCCCTGCCCCATGACGATGTCGGTCATGTTCAGGCTGGCTGAGACCATGAGCACAACCACCAGGCAAAAGCCCATGGCAATCTCGTAGCTGACCATCTGGGCCGAGGCCCGCAATGCGCCCAGGAAGGCGTATTTGGAATTGGAAGCCCAGCCGGCGATGATCACACCGTACACCTCCAGCGAGGTGATCGCCATCAGGAACAGCAGGCCGGCATTGATATTGGCGAGTGCCACATCCGGCCCAAAGGGAATGACCGCCCAGGCGGCCAGCGCCGGCATGATGGTCATGATCGGACCCAGGACAAACAGGCCTTTGCTGGCCGCGGTGGGAATGATGATTTCCTTGGTCAGCAGCTTGAGGGCGTCGGCGATAGGCTGCAGCAGGCCAAAGGGCCCAATGCGGTTGGGGCCCAGCCGGATCTGGGTGAAACCAATAGCCTTGCGCTCCCACAGCGTGAGGTAAGCCACACACCCCATCAGCGGCGCCACCACGCAGATGATCTTGATCAGGGCCCAGATCACCGGCCACACCGTGCCGGGCCAGATCCCGCCCATCAGCCCCTGTCCGGCGTTGAAGAAGGTATCAATCATGCGGCCACTCCTGCAACGGCCGCGCCGGCTGCCATGCGTGCATCAGCCGTCAGCTGAAGCGATGTGGCACGCCGCACCAGGCCGTCCAGCTGGTAAATGCTGGCAACCGCGGGAACGGCAGCGTCCGCAACCAGATCCACAGGGGCCGCCGAACTGTTGTCAAGCCGGTCAGCGGGCACCTGCCCTGCCTGGGTCCCGGCGATCTGCTTGAGCACATCCTGCGAGGACTCGAAGTCAAAACCGGGCAGATCCAGCAGGTTGGCCAGCACACGCAGTACTTTCCAGGCCGGGCGCGTTTCGCCCAGCGGCTTGACCACCGCATGAAAGCTTTGCACGCGACCTTCGGCATTCACAAAAGTCCCCGGCGTTTCCGTGAAGGGCGAAATCGGCAGCAACACATCGCTGAAGTCCATGTTGGCCTTGAAAGGGCTCAGGGTCACGACCATCTGCGCGGCATTGAGTGAGGCCTTGGCTGCGGCGCCGCTTGCCGAGTCGAATTCGGGTTCGGTATTGAGCAGGACCAGCGCTTTCAGCTTGCCGGCAAGCATTTGCCCGGCGTCCAGGCCGTCGCTGGAAGGCAATGCCCCCGCGAGTTGCGCGCCCACGGTGTTGGCGGCTTCGCTCAGGTAACCCACCGTGGCGCCGGTTTGTGCGGCAATCCAGTTGGCGAGGGCCAGCAGGCTGCTTGCATGGGCATGGTGGGCCGCGGCGTTGCCGAGCAGGATGGCCTTGCGTTCGCCGCCCGACAACGATTGCGCAATGGCTTTGGCGGCATCCGTCGCCTCACCGGCAGCAGGGGCGGCCACACCTTTGTCGGCAGCAATGGCCGCAGCGACATTGGCCAGCGCGCGCACCCAGTCCGCGGGCGCTGCCCGCAGCGTGCTGGCCAGCGGCATGGCCCAAGCGTCGGTGGAGGCCAATT
>CBFGNA010000485.1:0-2439 GCA_965650045.1 uncultured Polaromonas sp. | reverse complement strand
TTTGCCCGAAGATGATGGCCAGTCCCAGACCCATGAGCAGCAGCACGGAAAACAGGCTCAGGCCGGCGAAGCCTTGCATCAGGCCGATGTTGAGCATTTCGGAAAGGGTCATGGCGGACTCCGGAGCGGACGGTGAAAGGATGCGGACGTGCAGGCTCGAATGCCCCTGCCGGCTCGCCCCGCAAAAGGCAGGGCGAACCGGCAGGAGCGCTCGTTTACTGGTAACCCTTGGGGAAAGGATTCGGCTCGATCAGCGCGGGGGACTCGGCCACCACCTTGAACTGGCCGTCGGTTTGCGCCATGCCGATGCGGGCCTTGCTCCACAGGTGATGGTTCTCGTGGATCTTCACGTAACCTTCAGGCGCGGTTTTCAGCTCGATGCCGGCTGAAGCGGCGGCGATCTTGTCCACGTCGAAGCTGCCGGCTTTTTCGACCGCGGCTTTCCACAACCAGGGGCCGAGGTAACCGGCCTGGGTCACGTCGCCAATCACCGCGTCCTTGCCGTACTTGGCCTTGAAGGCCGAGACAAAAGCCTTGTTGTTCGGGTTGTCCAGCGACTGGAAATACTTCATGGAGGCATAGAAGCCGTTCATGTTTTCACCGCCAATGCCCAGCACCTCGTCTTCGGTCACCGAGATGGTCAGCAGGAACTGCTTGGCCGCCGTCACGCCGGCGGCCTTGAGCTGCTTGTAGAAGGCGACGTTGGAGCCGCCAACCACGGCGATGAAGATGCAGTCCGGCTTGGCCACCTTGATCTTGTTGATCAGCGAGTTGAAGTTGGTGTGGCCCAGCGGGTAGTACTCTTCACCGACGACCTTGCTGCCGCTCAGATGGCCTTCGATGTGTTTGCGGCCGATCTTCATGGACGTGCGCGGCCAGATGTAGTCGGAGCCGACCAGGAAGAAGGTCTTGGCCTTCTTCTCTTTTGAGGCCCAGTCCAGGCCGAACAGGATCTGCTGCGTGGCTTCCTGGCCGGTGTAGATCACGTTTTTGCTCTGCTCCAGACCTTCGTAAAAGGTCGGGTAGTAGAGCATGCCGTTTTCCTTTTCGAAGATGGGCAACACGGCCTTGCGCGAGGCCGAGGTCCAGCAGCCGAAGACGGCCGCAACCTTGTCGTTGACCAGCAGCTTCTTGGATTTTTCGGCAAAGGTCGGCCAGTCCGAGGCGCCGTCTTCCTTGATCACCTTGATCTTGCGGCCCAGCACACCGCCTGCTGCATTGATCTGGTCAATGGCGAGTTGCTCGGCCTGGATGGAGCCGGTTTCAGAAATCGCCATGGTGCCGGTGGCCGAGTGCAACTGGCCCACGGTGACTTCGGTGTCGGTCACGGCCAGCTTGGTGGTGTTGACCTTGGCGGTGGGAAAGGCTTGCGCCTGCGCCCAGCCGGGCAGACCGGCCAGCGGCAGGGCAGCGGCCATGCCCTGCACAAGTCGCCTGCGGTTGATGAGGGAAGGCGGGGAAGATGGATCGCGGTCGTCGTTGGACATGCTGGGCTCCTGCGGTTGATGAAAAGGTGAAAGAAAAAGGTCCGGTTGCTGAGACGGATCATCTGCACAAGCCCGCGCAGTCCCTATACGTCAATCAACGTAGGCCGGTGTCTTGAGTGCATGCACCAGATGCGGGCACACTTCTTGCGCACCTGTTCGGGCACCTTGCTGCGGTGTTTCAGCAAGCCCTTCGACGGAGACCGTCTTGACCATTGCCACACAAAAAATATTCCGCATACGCCGCGAATACAACGCCTGGGTGGCCGACGAGTCCATCGAGGATTACGCGTTGCGCTATACCTCGCGCAGTTTTCGCAAGTGGTCGGAATGGCGCGTCGGCAATACCGCTTTTGGTGCGGTGTCCTTTCTGGCGCTGGAGGCCATAGGTGGCGCGATTGCGCTGAACTACGGCTTCACCAACGCGCTGTGGGCCATCATCGTGGTGGGGCTCATCACCTTTCTCACCGGCCTGCCCATCAGTTATTACGCCGCGCGTTACGGCGTGGACATGGACCTGCTGACGCGCGGCGCCGGCTTTGGTTACCTCGGCTCCACCATCACCTCGCTGATCTACGCGAGTTTCACCTTCATCTTTTTTGCGCTGGAGGCGGCCATCATGGCGCTGGCGCTGCAGATGTACCTGGATATCCCGATTGCCTGGTGTTACGTGATCAGTGCCGTGGTGATCGTGCCCCTGGTGGTGCGCGGCATCACGCTGATCTCGCGGCTGCAGATGTGGACGCAGCCCCTGTGGGGCGTGCTGCTCTTGCTGCCCTACCTGGCGGTGCTCTGGAAAAATCCGCAGGCCTTTGCCGATTTCACCGGCTTGGCCGGCCACACCTCGGGCAGCAGCGAATTTGACCCGCTGATGTTTGGTGCTGCGGCCACCGTGGCCTTCTCGCTGGTGGTGCAGATCGGCGAGCAGGTGGACTTTTTGCGCTTTCTCCCCGAG
>CBFGNA010000484.1:0-2440 GCA_965650045.1 uncultured Polaromonas sp. | reverse complement strand
CAGTTTTTGCACAGCAGCAACAGTTCATCAACATCCTCACCGGCGGCCAAAGCGGCGTCTATTACCCGCTGGGCGTGGCGCTGTCCCAGATTTATGCCAAAGCCATCCCGAATGTCCGCGCCACCGCACAGGTGACCAAAGCCTCTGCTGAAAACCTGAACCTGCTGCAAGCCGGCCGCGGGGAGCTGGCCCTGGCACTCGCCGACTCCGTCTCGGACGCCTGGAAAGGCAATGCCGACGCCGGGTTCACCAAAAAGCTCGACAAGCTGCGCGGCCTGTCGGCCACCTACAGCAACTACATCCAGATCGTTGCCAGTGCCGACTCCGGCATCAAGACGCTGGCCGACCTCAAGGGCAAACGCATTTCGGTCGGTGCCGCCAAATCAGGGACCGAGCTCAACGCACGCGCCGTCTTCAAGGCCGCCGGCCTGAGCTACAGCGACCTGTCCAAGGTCGAATACCTGCCCTTCGGTGAGTCGGTCGAGCTGATCAAGAACCGCCAGCTCGACGCCACCCTGCAGTCCGCCGGCCTGGGCGTGGCATCCATCCGCGATCTGGCCACTTCGCTGAAGATCGTCGTGGTGCCGGTGCCCGCTGATGTGATCGCCAAAATCGGCGATGCAGCCTACCAGGTGGCCGTGATTCCCGCCAACACCTACGCCGGCCAGACGGCGGATGTGGCCACCGCCGCCATCCCCAACTTCCTGGTGACGCATTCGGGCGTGTCGGACGATCTGGCCTACCAGATGGCCAAGACCATGTACGAAAACATCGACACGCTGTATGCGGCCCACAACGCGGCCAAGGTCATCAAGCGCGAGAACGCCGTCAAGGGCATGCCGGTGCCGGTGCACCCGGGCGCCGCCCGCTACTACAAGGAAGTCGGCCTGATCAAATAAGCCCGGCCCCGCGCCAGCTGATCGCCAGCTTCGATACGGCCCCGACAACCTTGGGGCCGTTTCTGTTTCCAGTTTTAGTTTTAGTTTTAGTTTTTGCGTCCTGTCCGGGGAATTTTCATGAGTGACACACAAGCCAGCCACGACCAGCCGCTGCGCGGCGCGATTTTCTGGATCGCCATCGCCTTTTCCAGTTTCCAGCTCTGGACCGCAGCCTTCAGCCCGCTGTCCAGCCAGGTCGTGCGTGCGGTCCACGTGGGCTTTGTGCTGCTGATGGTGTTTGTGCTGCGCCCTGCCTTTCGGGGAGACGGCCCGGGCAAGCCGGTGCTGGCCTGGATGCTGGGCCTGACCGGTTTTGTGTTCAGCCTGTACCACTGGGTTTTTGAGGCCGACCTGACCTTGCGCGCAGGCGACCTGACCCGTGCCGACTGGGTCATCGGCACGGTAACCATCGTGCTGGTGTTTGAAGCCGCCCGCCGCATGATGGGCTGGGGCCTGCCGCTGATCTGCGCCATCTTTCTGGCCTACGGCATGTTCGGCCAGTATTTGCCCGGCGCCCTGGCCCACCGCGGTTTCGGGCTCGACCAGATCGTCGGCACGCTCGGTTTTGGCACCGAAGGCATCTACGGCACGCCGACGTACGTGTCGTCCAGCTACATCTTCCTGTTCATCCTGTTCGGCGCCTTCCTGGAGCAGGCCGGCATGATCCGGCTGTTCAACGATTTCGCCATGGGCACCGTGGGCCACACCCGCGGCGGGCCGGCCAAGGTGGCCGTCATCTCCTCCGGCCTGATGGGCACCATCAACGGTTCCGGCGTGGCCAATGTGGTCACCACCGGGCAATTCACGATTCCGCTGATGAAACGCTTCGGCTACAGCCCGGCCTTCGCCGGCGGCGTGGAAGCCACCTCCAGCATGGGCGGCCAGATCATGCCGCCTGTGATGGGCGCCGTGGCCTTCATCATGTCCGAGACCATCAATGTCCCTTACATCGAAATCTGCAAGGCCGCGCTGATCCCGGCCCTGCTTTACTTCATCACCGCCTTCTGGATGGTGCACCTGGAAGCCGGCCGCAAGGGCCTGCTGGGCCTGAGCAAGGAAGAGTGTCCCAACCCCTGGACGGCCATGCGTGAGCGCTGGTATTTGCTGCTGCCGCTGATCGGGCTGGTGGGCTTGCTGTTCTCGGGTTACACGCCGCTGTTTTCGGGCACGGTGGGCCTCGGGCTGACGGCGGTGCTGATTTTTGGCGCCGCCGTGATCAGCGGCGTCCAGGGCCTGGCCTTGCGCGCACTGTTCTGGGTGCTGCTGGGTTTTGCCTGCGCCGGCTTTTTCCAGTTTGGCGTCGGCACCTTCTTCGTGCTGGTCGCGCTGCTGGTGGCCCTGAGCTACATCCGGCATACCGGCGCCGATGCGCGCAAGCTGGCGGTGCTCGCCCTGGTCGATGGCGCGCGCCACGCCTTGCCGGTGGCGATTGCCTGCGCACTGGTGGGCGTGATCATCGGCGTCATCAACCTGACCGGCGTCGCCGCCGAGCTGGGCGGCCA
>CBFGNA010000483.1:0-2448 GCA_965650045.1 uncultured Polaromonas sp. | reverse complement strand
AGCTCCCGCGGATGGCCGGGCTTGCCGTGGCGTTTCAGGTAGTCCGGCGAGGCACAGGACACCAGGTAAAACTCGCCGATGCGGCGCGCCACCAGCGACTGGTCGGTGAGCTCGCCGCCGCGTACCACGCAGTCCACGTTCTCGGCAATGATGTCCACCTGCCGGTCACTGACACCGAGTTCAAGCTGGATGTCCGGGTAACGCGCGTAGAAGTCCGGCAGCGCCGGGATGATCACCGTCAGGCCCAGCGACGAGGGGACATCGACCTTGAGCCGCCCGCGCGGGCTGGCCTTGGCGCGCGACATGCTCGATTCGAGCTCCTGAACTTCACCGAGCAGGCGGCTGGCCTGTTCGTAATAGGCCGCGCCATCGACGGTCACCGCCACCTTGCGGGTGGTCCGGTTCAGCAGCTTGGTGTCCAGTTCCTTTTCCAGGTCCTGGATGAGCCGGGTGACGGTGGCCTTGGGCAGGTCCATCGAGTCGGCAGCCTTGGTGAAAGTGCCGGCTTCGACGACCCGCACAAAAGCCTGCATGGCGGAAAACTTGTCCATGAAACATCCTGCGTTGATAGAGAGCTGGGCCGCTGGTGCGGCCCGGGGAAGGATTGTGCCGCCTATTTTTACCCCATTGTTTCAAGGGTGAAACAAACAATCTCCAAAAGGGCTATTTATTAAGCAGAGGGCCGCGCCTACATTCTGCTGCATTGCAACAAAACAGGCGCCGCCCAGCGGCAACACCCCATGTCCAGCCCGCAGCTTTCCCCGTTTTCCTCGCCCGGCATCTGGCCCGACGGGCTGGACCAGCAGATCGCCGTTGCCCCGGACCGGCAGCTCAATGTGCGGGTCTATGGCCGGCACCCGGACAGCCAGATCGAGCCGGCGCCGCTGGTGCTGCACTTTCATGCGGGGGCGTTTGTCGCCGGCTCGCTCGATCAGGGCGCCTGTATTGCCGGCCTGCTGGCCGACGCCGGCGCCGTGTAGATCTCGGTGGACTCACAAAAATAAAAAAAAAACACCTTTCCCGAGGCGGTGGAAACCGGTTACCTCGCGCTGCGCTGGGCCTGGAAGGCCAGGCACAAGCTGGCCGGCCGCAACGCGCCGCTGCTGGTGGCCGGTGAAGAGGCCGGCGGGAACCTGGCGGCGGCGCTGGCCCTGATGGCGCGTGACCAGGACGCGCCGCGCCTGGCCGGCCAGATCCTGCTGTCGCCCATGCTGGATGCCTGCATGGCCACGGCCTCGCTGCGTGACGTGCATGCGGGCCCCGTCGGCTGCACCTGGGCCGACGGCTGGCACCAGTATTTGCCGCGCCAGGAAGACGCCGGCCATCCTTACGCCGCGCCGGGCGCCGCGCTGCGTCTGCCGGGCCTGCCGCCCACCTTGCTGATCACTGCCGGGGACGACCCGCTGCGTGACGAAACCCGCAGCTTTGCCGGGCGGCTGCGGCAGGCCGGTGTGCGGGTGCAGGAGGCCGTGCTGCCGCTGGCCACCGGATGGCCGCTCAGTTATCTGCAGGCCAGCCGCGACGCGCCGCCGTGGGCGGACAGCGTCCGGCAGCAATTCAGCGATTTCTTGTCCAGCGCCGCAACCGCCTGAAGCGGCGCGTCACTTTTTTTATTCATCACTTTTTGAGGGAGTCCCCATGTCATCCATCCATTGGACCCAGCGGCAACGCCGCAACGCCGGCATCGTGCTGGCGGCACTGGCCATCACCGGCATTTCCGCCACCGCCTTCGGCGTGTCCGACTCCGGCGCAACATCCGGGCCGCCCGCCGGCCCGCCGGCCACGCCGGTGTCCGTGGCCACCGTCGTGCGCAGCGATGTGGCCGCATGGGACGAGTTCTCCGGCCGCCTGGAAGCGGTCGAGCGTGTGGACATCCGTTCACGTGTTGCCGGGCCCCTGCAGGCCGTGCATTTTCGCGAAGGTGCGCTGGTCAAAAAGGGCGAGCTGCTGATCACCATAGACCCCGCGCCCTACGCCGCCGAGGTGCAGCGCGCCGAAGCGCAGGTCGGCGCCGCCCAGGCGCGCGTGGCCCAGGCCCGCGGCGAGTACGAGCGGTCCCAGCGCTTGTGGAACGAACAGGCGATTTCCAAACGCGAGTTCGACGAGCGCAGCAACGGCCAGCGCGAAGCCGACGCCAACCTGCGCGCGGCCCAGGCTGCGCTGCAGACGGCCCAGCTGAGCCTGGGTTACACGCAGGTGCGCGCACCGGTGGCCGGCCGCGTCGGCAAGCTGGAGGTGACGGTCGGCAACCTGGTGGCCGCCGGTCCGGGCGCACCGGTGCTGACGACGCTGGTGTCGGTCAGCCCGATTTATGCAAGTTTTGACGCCGACGAGCAGGTGGTGGCCAGGGCGCTGAAAGATGTCAGCGGCGGCGGCGAGCGCAGGCTGGAGCGCATTCCCGTGCAGATGGGCACCGCCGGCCTCGAAGGCACGCCGTTCACCGGCAAG
>CBFGNA010000482.1:0-2452 GCA_965650045.1 uncultured Polaromonas sp. | reverse complement strand
ATGAGCAGAAGAACGATCAGGATGATGACGATCAGGCCCAGGCCACCGCTGGGACCGTAACCCCAATTGCGGCTGTGGCCCCAGGTGGGCAGGGCGCCGACCAGGATCAGGATGAGGACGATGAGCAGGATGAGGGAAATCGACATGAAGAACTCCTTGTTTTGTGTGAGTCGATTCTTGCCTGGCGACCTGCCAAACCCGGCAGGAAGGTGCGCTGCGGCACCGTCAGGGTCTTCCTACAGTTGACGCAGGAAAGTGGCCCGTGCGCTGTCTGCTGAGCCGCCGGCGTAGTGTCCAGATGGCGGGCGTTGGGCGGAACGACGTTTCGGCACACACGCCAGCTGCGGCGTGATGCCACGGGCGTTGCAGTTCTTTCTCCGTCTCTTTCACCGGTTGTGAACAAAAACAGCCTCCAGCCCTTGTCTGGCAAGCGCCAGCAGCTATCAATCCGATAGCGCGTCAGAGCTTGGCCAGCCGCTCCAGCGCCAGGTTCAGCGTCTCGTCCTTCTTGGCAAAACAGAAGCGCACGACGCGCTGGTCGAAGCCGTTGCCGTAAAACGCCGACAGCGGAATGGCGGCAACACCGATCTCGCTGGTCAGCCATTTGCAGAACTCGGCTTCACCGAGTTCGCTGACGTCCGAGATGTCCACACACTGGAAGTAACTGCCTTCGCTGGGTAGCAGCCTGAAGCGCGTGTTGGCCAGACCGGCGCGGAACAGGTCGCGCTTGCGCTGGTAAAACGCCGGCAGCTCAAGGTAAGGGCGGGCATCCTGCATGTAGCTGGCCAGGCCGTATTGCACGGGGGTGTTGACGGTGAACACATTGAACTGGTGCACCTTGCGGAACTCGGCTGTCAAAGCCGCAGGCGCCGCGACATAACCGACCTTCCAGCCGGTGACGTGGTAGGTCTTGCCGAAGCTGCTGACGATGAAGGCGCGCGCCGCCAGGCCAGGGAAACGCGCGGCACTTTCGTGCACGCGGCCCTTGTCGGCGTCAAAGACCATGTGTTCATAGACCTCGTCGCTGATCAGCAGCACGTCGGTGGGCGCCAGGATTTCCTGCAGACGCAGCATGTCCTCGCGGGTCCAGACGGTGGCGCTGGGGTTGTGCGGCGAGTTGATGAGGATGGCCCGGGTCTTCGGGTTGAGGGCCGCAGAAATTTTGTCGAAGTCGGGGCGGAAGGTGCCGGGAATCAGCGGCACACGCACCGTGACGCCACCGGCCAGCTCGATGTTGGGCACGTAGCTGTCGTAACACGGCTCCAGCACGATCACCTCGTCGCCGGGATGCACCACAGCGAGGATGGCCGTGATGATGGCCTGGGTGGCGCCCGCGGTGACGGTGATCTCGCTGCCGGCGTCATAGCTGCGGCCATGCAACTGCTGCAGCTTGGTGGCGATGGCTTCGCGCAGCACCGGCACACCGGTCATGGGCGGGTACTGGTTCAGGCCGCGGGTCATGGCGTCGGTGACGGCGCCGACCAGCTGGGGGTCACATTCGAAATCGGGAAAGCCCTGGCCCAGGTTGACCGCGCCTTTTTCAGTGGCCAGCGAGGACATCACGGTGAAGATGGTGGTGCCGACCGCGGGAAGCTTGGTCTGCAGGGCGGGCGTGCGTTCTTGAACAGTCGTCATGGTGTCGGAAGGTCGGGAAGATCGGGAAGGTCGGGGAAGTTCGGGATTCGGAGTTCAGAGTTCAAAGTCGCCGTGGCGGGTGCTCATGGCGCGGGTGATCTGGGTGCGGTCCAGCCTGTCGCTGAGCAGCTCGGCAAACTTGTAGACAAAATTGCGCAAGTAGGCGCTGCGTTTGAAGGCCACACGCGCAACGTTCACGCCGAACAGCGCGCCGGCGGGTCTTGCCAGCAGGTCGGCATTGGTGCCGTCATCTCCCAGCGCCATCTCGGCAACAATGCCTATGCCCAGTCCCAGGCGCACATAGGTCTTGATCACGTCGGAGTCAATGGCTTCCAGCGCAATCCGCGGATGCAGGTGTGCGGCGGCAAAGGCCTGGTCGATTTTGGTGCGCCCGGTGAATGAGGGGTGGTAGGTGATCAGCGGTTGCCCGGCCAGGTCTTCGAGCGTGATGTTGTCCTGTTTCGCCAGCGGATGATCCAGCGGCATGACCAGCATGTGCTGCCATTCATAACAGGGCAGGGTGACGAGGTCTTCATACTGCGCGAGCGATTCGGTGGCGATGCCGATTTCGGCGACTTCGTCGATCAGCATGCGCGCGACCTGGTCGGGCGAGCCCTGGTGCAGGCTGACGTTGACCTTGGGAAAGGCTTCGCGCAGTTTGGCCACCGGCTGCGGCAAGACATAACGGGCCTGGGTGTGGGTGGTGGCGATGGACAGGGTTCCGCTGTCCTGTGCGGAGAACTGCTCGCCGATGCGCCGCAGGTTGCCGACCTCGCGCAGGATCAGCTCGATGCTTTTGAGCACGTGTTCACCGGGC
>CBFGNA010000481.1:0-2474 GCA_965650045.1 uncultured Polaromonas sp. | reverse complement strand
GCCTGCAGCAACTGGGCGCGCTCAAGGGGCTGGCTGCCGACCAGGTGGTCGAAAACGCCTTTGACCTCGCGGCGCGCCGGGCCCTGGGCGACGCCGACGGTCCGGCTCGGCCGCAGTAGTCCCGAGGCGGCCGTGCGGCAACTCGCGGTGCCGTCCGACAGGGCGGGTGCCCCGGGTGTTTTAGGGTGGGTCAGCGGGTGCCAGGCACCCTGCCGAAAGGCTGACCATGACCCACGCTGTTGTCCGCCCGGACTGCTTTCCTCCTGATCCATCGCCGCCCTCGCGGGCCGCCAGCGCCTCAGCGGGCGCGCGCCGTGCCGGTCTGGTGGTGGGCTGGGCGCGGCATGCCGACGAATTGCGCGAAGCCCAGCGCCTGCGTTTCGATGTCTTCGCCGGTGAGCTGGGCGCCTGCCTGCACACCCCGCTGGCCGGCCACGACGTGGACCGCTTCGACGACTACTGTGAACACCTGCTGGTGCGCGACGCCGGCACGCACCAGGTGGTCGGCACCTACCGCGTGCTCACCCCCGCGCAGGCGCGCCGCGCCGGCGGGACCTACACCGACCAGGAGTTCGATCTGGCACCGCTGGCCCCGCTGCGCGCGCGCATGGTGGAGCTGGGCCGCAGTTGCGTCCACGCGGCGCACCGGCATGGCGGCGTGATGCTGGCCTTGTGGAGCGAGCTGGCCGCTTTCATGACACGCAATGCGCTGGACACCATGATCGGTTGTGCCAGCATCCCCATGAACAAACACGGACCGGAGGGGGCCGCCGCGGTCTGGCAGCAACTTCGCCCCGCGCATTTCGCACCGGCACGTTATCGCGTGTGCCCCTTTCTCCCCTTGCCCGACGTGGCGGCGCCAGCACACGGCGTGCAGGCGCCTGCGCTGATCCGCGCGTACCTGCGTCTGGGAACGCGGGTGCTGGGCCCCCCGGCCTGGGACCCGGCCTTCAATACCGCCGATCTGCCGATGATGATGCGCACGCAGGACCTGCCGCGGCGTTATGCAGAAGGCGCCCACCTTGAGTGAGCCAGCCGCTGCCGGTGTCCGGCGCGGCGCGCTGGAGCGGCTTCCCAAATGGCTGATCTGCGTGCCGCTGGTGCTGCAGTGGCTGTGGCTCTCGCTGCGTTACGGCAGCGCCACCCTTCCTTCCGCGGCCAACCCCGGTATCACTGCCGGAGGTCTGGTGGGCGAAACCAAACTTGAATATTTCCACGGCATGGGTGCCGTGGCGCGTGCTGCCACCGCGCGGCATTGCGCGTTGCCACCGCATGCGCGCGAATCCCCGGCGGCTGTGCGCACCACCCTGGCCCGGGCCGGCCTCTCCTATCCCCTGGTGGTCAAGCCCGACCTCGGCATGTGTGGCTTCGGTGTGCGCCTGGTCAGGGACGAAGCGGCCTTGTTGGCCTACCTCGCCGATTTTCCCCAGGACCAGCAGGCGGTTCTTCAGGAATATCTTTCGCAGGAGGGGGAGGCCGGCATTTTTTACGCACGTATGCCCGGTGCGCCGCATGGCAGCATCATTGGCCTGGCGCTGCGGTACTTTCCGCGAGTGACGGGCGACGGAAGCGCCACGGTCGCGCAACTCATGCTTGCCGATCCGCGCGTGCGGCGTGGTCTGGGGCGCAGCGACCATTCACCCCTGCCGGACACGCTGTGGGTACCGGCGCGCGGCGAGGTGGTGCGGCTGGCCACCATCGGCTCGACCCGGGTCGGCGGGCTGTACCGTGACGGCGCGTTGTGCATCACGCCTGCGCTGACGGCGGCCATCGACGCTATCGCCCGCGACATGCCCGCGTTTTATGCGGGCCGTTTTGATGTGCGCTTTGATGACCTGCAGCAACTGGCCGGGGGCCGGGGTTTGAAGATCATGGAAATCAACGGCGCGGGTTCTGAAGCGATTCAGGCCTGGGACCCTGACATCGGCCTGCTTGAAGCCTTCGGGATCATTTTTGCCAAGCAGCGCGTGTTGTTTGAAATTGGTGCGGCCAACCGCCGCAGGGGCCAGCGCCCGATCAGCCTGATCCGCCTGGCGCAGCTTCATTTCACGCAGCAGGGTCTGCTGGATGCCTATCCGCCCTCGAACTAGCCACCGGTCACAGGGTGTCAACCGCCGCTGCCATACGGGCGCGTGAGGATTTCGAGGTAGTGGCCATCCGGATCATTCCAGTACACGCCGCGCCCGCCGTCGTTGTGGTTGATCCGGCCGGCCTGCTGGTGGCCCGGGTCGGCCCAGTAAGGCAGTTGGCGCGCTTCAATGCGTTGGAAGATGGCGTCAAATTCGTCCTCGCTGACCAGGAAGGCATAGTGCGCGACCAGCATGTCGCCGTCATGCGTGAGGAAGTCCAGGGTGACGCCGTTGTCGAGGTGCACGCCGTGGAAGGGGCCGAAACGCACGGGCGCGGCCAGCCCCAGCATGTCAGCCAGAAACGTGGCTGAAGCCAGCGAATCGCGGGCGTGGACAATCGTGTGG
>CBFGNA010000480.1:0-2478 GCA_965650045.1 uncultured Polaromonas sp. | reverse complement strand
TGATGGTGCGCAGCGTGGTCGTCTTGCCCGCGCCGTTGCGGCCCAGCAGCATGGTCAGTTCGCCGCGCGGAATCACCAGGTCCACGCCGTGCAGGATGTGGTACGCGCCGATGTGCGTGTGGACACCCCCGAGGGTCAGTAGATTGGTGCTCATGTCTGACCTCCATTGCGTTCAGGCTGAGTTTTCACCCGTTCGGGCTGAGCTTGTCGAAGCCCTTCGACAGGCCTGTCCTGAGCTGAGTCGAAGGGCTCAGGGCGAACGGATTCGGATTCGGGCTCAGGCGCCACGCCCAGGTAGGCCTCTTGAACGACAGGCGAGGCAATCACCTCGGCCGGCTCGCCATCGGCCACCAGCGTGCCGTTGTGCAGCACGATGATGCGGTCGGCGAGTTCACGCACGACGTCCATCTTGTGCTCCACCAGCAAAATCGTTTTGGTCTTGTCCTGTTTCAACTGGCGGATCAGGTTCAGGATCACCGGCGCCTCGTCGGTGCTCATGCCGGCCGTCGGTTCGTCAAACATGAAGACCTGGGACTCCAGCGCCATCAGCAGCGCCACTTCGAGCTTGCGCTGGTCGCCGTGCGGCAGACTTGCCACCAGCATGCCGGCCTTGTCGCTCATCGCGACGGCTTCCAGAATTTCCTCGGCCCGCTGCAGCAGCGCCTTGTGGTCACTCCAGATGCTCCACAGGTTCAAACCGTGGCGGTGTGCGCCCTGCTTTGTGGCCTGCACCGCCAGACGCACGTTCTCCAGCACCGTCAGGTTGGGAAACAGGTTGGTCAGCTGAAAAGCCCGGCCCAAACCAGCCCGCGTGCGCGCCGAGGCGGTGAGGCCCGACAGCTCCTGCCCGTTGAGCGTGACCGTGCCGCTGCTCGCGGGCAACTGCCCCGAGATCAGGTTGAAGTAGGTTGTCTTGCCCGCACCGTTGGGGCCGACGATGGCGGTCAGCGTGCCAGGCGCAAAGCTGCAGCTGACAGCATTGACCGCCACGTGGCCGCCGAAGCGGACCGTGAGTTCTTTGGTTTGGAGCATATGCATCTTTCCCCTTTGATGGGGGAATCCCGCCGGTGCGACAGGTGAAATCCGTTCGCCCTGAGCCTGTCGAAGGGTGCTTCAGCAGGCCCAGGCGGGCTTCGACAAGCTCAGCCCGAACGGAGGGTGAATTTACCGCTTGTTTTTGATCGGTATGTTCATTTCCTCAGGCTTGATCTCGCGCACCAGCTCAGGCACGCCCCATGCGAACGCCGGGTCCACCTTGATCTTGAAGTGGTACATGCTTTGCATGGCCTGGTGGTCTTCCTTGCGGAAAGTCATCTTGCCCTTGGGCGTGTCAAAACTCATGCCTTCCATGGCGCTGATGAGCTTGTTGGTGCCGGTGTCGCCATTGGTTTTCTTGAGTGCCGTGACAACAGCCATGGCCGCGGAGAAACCGCCGGCGGTGAAGAAGTCAGGCGGTGCCTTGAACTCCTTGTAGTGCTGGGCCACCATGGCATCGTTCACCGGGTTCTTGGGGATGCCGAAGTAGTAATACAGCGCGCCCTCCATGCCGGGGAACTGCTTGTACGCAACCATGGCCGGCAGGATATTGCCACCGGTGGCCAGTTCGATGCCGTAACGCTTTTTCAGATCCAGGTCGGCAATCTTGCCGAAAGGTGTGGGCGCACCCGACCAGCCCACCGAGATGTATTTGCGGCCCGGCTGGTCCTTGAGCTTGTCGATGATGCGCTGCAGGCCAGCCGTGAAGTCGGTGGTGCCGACGGGCAGGTATTCCTCATGAACCACCTTGGCTTTTTTGGTGAAGTCCTTGGCAGCCTTCACACCGTCGCGGCCGAAAGCGTTGTCATTGGCCAGGAAGGCGATCACGTTGCCAGGCTGGTCGAGTGCGGCGGCGTTGGCGGCGGCATCCTGCGAGCTGTTCCGGCCAGTGCGAAAGATGTACTTGTTCCATTTGTCGCCCGTGATCGAATCGGCAACCGCCGGCTCGACCAGCAGGATCTTCTTGTATTCCTCGGCGACAGGCAGCATGGCCAGCGCGACCGGCGAGGCCGTCGGGCCGACAGCAATATCGACCTTGTCGTCGGCATAGGCGGCAGCCAGCAAGCTTTTGCCCACGTCGGGCTTGCCCTGGTCATCCTTTTCGATCACAACCAGCTTCTTGCCGGCAACCATCATGCTGCCGCCGGTGGCGTAGCTCAGACCCATGTTGAAGCCCACAATGGTCTGCTTGGCATAGGCCTCCAGCGGACCGGTTTTGCTGGCGATCAACGCAATCTTGATGTCTTTGGACTGGCTCAGAGCGAGCGGCGAAACCAGGGAAGTGGCGATGGCGGCAAGCGCGATCAGGGTACGGCGATGCATGGATGTCTCCTGTTGTGGGTTACGCACCAGGATTGCACAGGTCGTGCCAATTCTTAAATCATTGATTTATAAGAACTTTTTCCACAGCAAATGTGAATTGTATAATTTAAATACAATTAT
>CBFGNA010000479.1:0-2483 GCA_965650045.1 uncultured Polaromonas sp. | reverse complement strand
CGGCACCCCCGAGGGTGTGGCCGCCGTGGTGTCTGGTGACACCATGGTGGGTGAAGTCAAGGGGCTGGGCACCCTGACTGTCAAGGTCGCGTAAGACCTCCTGAGCGGCAGTGCGATCTTCGCACTGCCGCTTTGATCATCGCGCAAATGTGGGAAGGCCTCGGGGAATCCCGCCTGCCGTAAAACCCGCCCACCCGGATAATCAATTCCACTTATCGTTGGCGCAAGTCTGGTCCCAAGCCGCACTCGATTCCTGTCTCGCTCCCCATCGCGCCGCACCCGCATTGACACCCCCGGAGACTCCCTTTGAAATTTCTGCAGATTCTTGCAAAGCTGTGCGCCATCCTTGCCGGTTTGCTGCTCACAGCGATTACCCTCATGACCTGCTTCAGCCTCATTGGCCGCAACACCACGGGCGTCACACTGGTCGGGGACTTTGAACTCACCGGGGTTGCCGCAGGCGCGGCCATCGCGCTGTTCATGCCCTTCTGCCAGCTTCAACGCGGCAACATCATTGTGGACTTCTTCACGTCGCGCCTGAGCGATGCCGCCAATGAGCGGCTGGACCGCTGCGGCGCCGTGTTGCTGGCATTGCTGTTTGCCGTGCTGGCCTGGCGCACAACGCTGGGCGGGCTCAACTCGTATGACACGCATTCGGAAACCCAGATCCTCGGCTTTCCGGAATGGGTCACCTATGTGGCCATGGTGCCGCCGTTTGTACTGACGGCAGTGATCGGCCTGCACCAGGGTCTGTTTGGTTTCGGCGACCACGGGAAGGCCCACGTATGAGCGCGATCACCCTGGCCCTGATCATTTTTGGCATCATGCTGGTGCTGATGGCGGTGCGGGTCCCCATCTCGGTGGCCATGTTTGCAGCAGGTGGCATCGGCTACGTCATGCAAACAGGCTGGGCGCCTTTTGCCAATTTTCTCAAT
This sequence comes from uncultured Polaromonas sp., assembly GCA_965650045.1. Taxonomy (GTDB): domain Bacteria; phylum Pseudomonadota; class Gammaproteobacteria; order Burkholderiales; family Burkholderiaceae_C; genus Polaromonas. The sequence goes on along the minus strand of CBFGNA010000479.1, from coordinate 1,548 downwards.
ACCCAGGCATTTGCACGTTTCGCCAGCTACGACCTGTCGGTCATTCCGCTGTTCATCCTGATGGGCCACTTTGCCACCCAGGGCGGCATCAGCAAGGCCCTGTTCCAGTTTGCCGCCAGCGTGATGCGGCACTTCAAGGGCGGTCTGGCGATGGCGGCGGTGCTCGCGAGCGCGGCTTTCGGCGCCATTTGCGGATCATCGGTCGCGACCGCTGCAACGATCACCAGCGTGGCGCTGCCCGAGATGAAACGCCACGGCTACTCGGGCCGCCTCTCCACCGCCACACTCGCTGCCGGTGGCACGCTGGGCATCCTGATCCCGCCGTCGGTCCCGCTGGTGATTTATGCGATCCTGACCGAGCAGAACATTGCCAAGCTGTTTGCGGCCGCGATGGTGCCGGGCCTGATCGCCATGCTGGGCTACATCACGGCGATTGCCATTTACGTCCGCCTTGTTCCCGGGCAGGCGCCCGACGTCCGGGCGGACAGCGCCGGCATCAGCCTGCGTTCTGCATTGGCTGTGCTGCCGATCGCCGTGATTTTCCTGCTGGTGTTCGGCGGCATTTACGGAGGCTACTTCACCCCTACAGAAGGCGCAGCGGTTGGCGCCGCAGCCACCTTTGTTGCGGCGCTGCTCAAGCGCGAGTTGACCTGGGCCAAATTCATCCAGTGTTTCTACGCGACCGCAGAAAGCTCGGCCATGATTTTCCTGATCTTTATCGGGGCCGACCTCATGAATTCGGCGCTGGCACTGACCCAGGTGCCCAACCAGCTTGCCGGCCTGGTCGGCGGCTGGGGATTGTCGCCTCTGATGGTGGTCACGGCCATCCTGCTGTTTTATGTCGTCCTCGGCGCCGTGATGGACGAGTTGTCGATGCTGCTTCTGACCATTCCCATCTTCTTTCCGATGGTCATGGGTCTGGACTTCGGCATGCCGCGGGAGTCGGTCGCCATCTGGTTCGGCATCATGGTGCTGATGACGGTCGGTTTCGGGCTGCTTGCGCCGCCGGTTGGACTCAATGTCTACATTGTCAATGGCATGGCCAAGGACGTGCCGATCTCTGAAAGCTACCGGGGCGTCCTTCCTTTCCTGATCAGCGACACGCTACGCACCGTGCTGCTGCTGTTCTTTCCCGGCATCTCGCTGTGGCTTGTAAAGTACATCAGTTAGCTCCCTGCATCAGGGCAAGCACGGGTTCCCAATTGCTTCATCCTGCCTTATTTTCCAATCACCTTACCGGAGACAACACATGATTCAACGACGCACTCTTCTCAAAACCGGGGCAGCAGCCGCACTCGGTGCTCCCACACTTGCTGCAATAGCCCAGCAGTCGGTCACTCTCAAATTCCACACCTTCATGTCGCCGACTTCCAATGTCTGGCTGGGCATGCACAAACCCTGGATGGACAAGGTTGAAAAGGAGTCGGGCGGGCGAATCAAGTTTGAAGCCTACCCCGCCATGCAACTGGGCGGCACGCCCGTGCAACTGTACGACCAGGCCAAGGACGGCGTGGTCGACGTGGTCTGGACCCTGCCAGGCAACACCGC
>CBFGNA010000478.1:0-2488 GCA_965650045.1 uncultured Polaromonas sp. | reverse complement strand
CTGGGCACCATTGCCCATGCGCTGGTGGACCGGCGCTGATTTTCCGTTTTTTATTTTCCCAACCCTCTGCCCGAAAGGCCCTGCCATGACCTACGCACGATTCACGGTTGCCTACTGGTGCCTGCTGGCCTTTGCGCTGCTGCCGATTGCCTGCGCCGGGCTGGCCAAGTGGGGAACCATGGGCACCCCGGCGAAGAAGGGCGGGTTTGACAACAACAACCCGCGTGCCTGGCTGGCGCGGCAGACGGACTGGCGTGCGCGCGCCAACGCGGCGCAGGCCAATACCTTTGAAGCGCTGCCGTTTTTCTTTGCCGCCGTCATCATTGCGCACCAGCTCCAGGCCTCGCAGGTGCGGCTGGACGTGTTTGCGTTTGTGTTTGTGGTGCTGCGCATCGCCTACGTGATGATGTACGTGGCAGACATGGCCAAAAGCCGCAGCGTGATCTGGTTTGCCGCATTGCTGGTCAACGTCGGCATTCTTTTTCTGGGCTACCGGTAACGTCTGGTAACCATCGGACGCCTTTATTTGCGCGTTCTCCTGCGCATTCTTCTGCGCGTTCCGTACAAACCCGCACGGGATGATACCGATGCGTGCCATGCGGCAGCTTGGGTATGCTCCTGTCGAACCTATAAAAGCATTCAGAGAGCCTAGGCATGAACCACTTCAAACTTGATCGCAGAACCTTCGCCAGCGCCGTCGCGCTGGGCGCGGTGTCACTGGCTTTTCCGGCGCTGCGCGCGCAGGGCAAGCTCGAAAAAACAAAAATTGCCATTGCCGTCGGTGGCAAGGCCGCCTTTTATTACCTGCCCCTGACCATCACCGAGCAGCTCGGCTACTTCAAGGCTGAAGGCCTGGATGTGGAGATCAGCGACTTCGCCGGCGGTGCGCGCGCGCTGCAGGCGGTGGTGGGCGGCTCAGCCGATGTGGTGTCCGGTGCTTACGAGCACACCATCAACCTGCAATCCAAAAACCAGGTGTTCCAGGCCTTTGTCCTGCAGGGCAGGGCGCCGCAAATTGCTTTTGGTGTGTCCACCAAAAACATGCCCCACTACAAATCCGTGGCCGATCTGCGGGGCAAGAAAATTGGTGTGTCGGCACCCGGATCGTCCACCAACATGATGGCCAACCTGGTGCTGTCGCGCGCCGGCCTCAAGGCCAGCGACGTCAGTTTCATCGGTGTCGGCACGTCTGCCGGCGCACTGGCTGCCCTGCGCTCCGGCCAGATCGATGCCATGAGCAACACCGATCCGGTCATGACCATGCTGGAGCAAAAAGGCGAGGTCAAGATCATCTCCGACACCCGCACACTCAAGGGCACGATTGATGTGTTTGGCGGCCCGATGCCGGCTGCCTGCCTGTACGCACCCATCGATTTCATCCAGAAAAACCCCAACACCTGCCAGGCCATGGCCAATGCCATCGTCCGCGGCCTGAAATGGCTGCAGACCGCGGGCCCCGGTGACATCATCAAGACGGTCCCCGAGAACTACCTGCTCGGCGACCGCGGGCTGTATCTGGCGTCCTTCAACAAGGTGCGTGACGCGATTGCCCTCGACGGCATCATCCCTGATGACGGCGCAAAAACCGCGCTCAAGGCGCTGGCCAGTTTCGACCCGAGCATCAAGGCCGACAAGATCGACCTGAGCAAGACCTACACCAATGAGTTTGCCCGGCGCGCGAAAGAAAAATTCAAGGCCTAGGAACAGACCCGCCGCCCGCGCTCACAGGTCCCGCGCTCACAGATCCCGTTCGTCCTGGCTTGTCGAAGTGTGCCCTCCGGCGGGTGCTTCCATGGCTGGTATGGAGGTCCATTCGATGGTGCCTGACCTGCGTTTTGGCGGCCCGATTCGCGGCGACAATAGGCACCCATGACAGCCTCCGCCGACAACCTCTCCGCTGATCACGCACTTGAGTTGCTTGAAATCACCTGCACCTTCCGCTCGCGGGAGGATGCGGGGCAGGCTTACACCGCTGTCGGGCCCACCACGCTGCGCATACGCGCCGGTGAATTCGTTTCTGTCGTCGGCCCGACCGGCTGCGGCAAGTCCACCCTGCTCAACATCGGTGCCGGGCTGTTGCCGCCGACCTCGGGGACCGTCAAGGTTTTTGGCCAGCCGCTGAACGGCATCAACACCCGGGCCGGCTACATGTTCCAGACGGAGGCGCTGATGCCCTGGCGCAGCGCCCTTGACAACGTCATGGTTGGCCTGCAATACCGCGGTGTGCCGGATGCCCAGGCGCGTGAGCAGGCCCAGGCCTGGCTGGACCGCGTGGGCCTCGGCGGTTTCGGTGACCGTTATCCGCACCAGTTGTCGGGCGGCATGCGCAAGCGCACCGCGCTGGCCCAGGTGCTGGCGCTGGACCCCGACATCATCCTGATGGACGAACCGTTCTCGGCGCTCGACATCCAGACCCGCCAGCTCATGGAAAACGAAGTCCTTGACTTGTGGGCGGCCAAGAAAAAGGCGGTGCTTTTCATCACGCACG
>CBFGNA010000477.1:0-2499 GCA_965650045.1 uncultured Polaromonas sp. | reverse complement strand
AGGAGCCGAACTTCGCGTTGATGGCCGCAGCCAGCGCGCCAGAAGGCTCGCCGCCGCCGGCCGGCTTCATGCAGCTCCAGAAGAAGGTGTGGTTCCAGATCTGCGCTGCGTTGTTGTAGACGCCGCCGCTGGACTTCTTGACGATTTCCTCCAGCGTCATGGCTTCGAACTCGGTGCCTTTCTGAAGATTGTTCAGGTTGTCCACATAAGCCTTGTGATGCTTGCCGTGGTGGTATTCAAAGGCCTCCTGGCTGTAATGGGGTGCCAGGGCATCGATCGGGTAAGGGAGCGGGGGGAGTTTGTGTTCCATTGTTGTTCCTCGTGAGGTGTTGTGATGTTGCGATGATAAAGGTGGCTGAAAGGCAGCTGTCGAGGATCATTGTAAAAAACTAAATCAGCCGCGGTGCTGAAACGGTCAAATCGACCTCGCCGTCGGCAAGGGTAGCCCGCAGCGCCTGGCCCGGCGCGGTGTCGGCGGCATGGGTGATCGCCTGGCCGTGCATGTCGGCCAGCCAGGCATACCCGCGCTGCAGCACCAGATGGGGGTCCAGGGGCGCCAGCCGAAGCTGGGCCCGCTCCAGCCGGCGCTGCTGCTGCTGCACGGCCCGATCCAGGGCTTGCGGAAACGCCACCTTGAGCGCCTGCAAGCTGTTTTTCTCGCGCTGGAGACCGGATTGCAGCGCGTGGCGCAGGCCCTGCGCATGGCTGGCCAGCCGCGCCTGTTGCCGCGTCACCAGATGGGAAGGCCGGCTGACACGGGCCGAGGCCCAGTCCAGGCGCTGGTTGTTTGCTTGCACTTGCCTGTCCACGCCATAACGCAAGCGGTCCTGCAGGTCATCGAGTTCACCCTGCCAGACTTTTTGCGGCTGCGCACACAGTTCGGCCGCCGCGGTGGGTGTGGGCGCGCGCAAGTCGGCACAGAAGTCTGCAATGGTGAAGTCGGTTTCGTGGCCGACACCGCAGACCACCGGCACCGGCGAGGCCACGATGAGGCGTGCAAGTTCTTCGTCATTGAAGGCCCACAGGTCTTCCATCGCCCCGCCGCCGCGTACCAGCAGCAACACGTCCACCTCGGCGCGCTGCCACGCCAGGCGAAGGGCCTGGCGCAACTCTGCGGGCGCCTGCGCGCCCTGCACACTGGCCGGGTAAATCACCACCGGCACGTGGGGCGCTCGGCGCTGCAACGCGGTGACGACGTCGTGCAGGGCCGCCGCGCCCAGCGAGGTCACCACCCCGATGGCACGGGGCAGCGCGGGAAGGCCGCGTTTGCGTCCGGCGTCGAACAGCCCCTCCGCTTCCAGCCGGTTTTTGAGTGCGACGAAGCGCTCAAAAAGGGTGCCCTGCCCGGCCTGCTGCATCGATTCGGCGACCAGTTGCAGCTCGCCACGCGCCTCGTACACCCCGAGCCGGCCGCGCACTTCCACCAGCAAGCCGTCGCGCGGCGCGAAGTCCAGCAGCCCGGCGGCCCGGCGGAACATGGCGCAGCGAATCTGCCCCTGCTCGTCCTTCAGCGAAAAATAGCAGTGGCCGCTGGCCGCCCGCGAAAATCCGGTGAGTTCGCCGCGCACCGACACCGGGTTGAAACGGGCTTCCAGGCTGTCTGCGATGGCCCGCAGGAGGGAACCCACCGGCCAGATGCGTGTACCGCCCCGGGCCCCCCGCATCGGGTCTGGTTCAAAGAAGGGCTCAGACATGCTCAAACCCGCTGAATTCATGCGGGTAATACTCCACAGAGACGGCCCGCCATGCGGGGAAAACGGAGATTTGCCGGGGAGTTTCGCCAATACTCATGCAAGTCATTGATTTTTAAAGGTTTTCTTCTGCCCAATTTTTCATCGTTTTGTCACATGCGCCGCCTGGCGGGCCTTTGCGCGGTGCGGCCTGCCACTTACTCACAAAGTTATCCACACGTTCTGTGGGTTAAGTCTTACACGCCCCACCCTGCCTAAGGAAACCGTTGAGACCAGCGCTGAAACCGGGAGCGGCGCCAGGCTGGGCCATAATCCCAGCAACTATCCGCCTGGAGATTTGCCCTTGTTTTCGATCATACAAGCCGCAGGCTGGCCGATCTGGCCCCTCATTGCCTGCTCCATTCTCGCGCTGGCGCTCGTGATCGAACGCTTTGCCAGCCTGAAAACCGCAAGAATCGCCCCGCCCAAACTGCTGGACGAAGCCATCACGGTCTCGCGCGCAGGTGTGCCCGGCACCGACGTCGTCTCGCATCTGGAACACAACTCCCTGCTGGGCGCCGTGCTTGCCAGCGGGTTTCGCGCCCTCAACACCAACCCGCGCATCAGCGAGGATGACCTGCGATCCACACTGGAAAGCGCTGGGCGGCGCGCAGCCCACACGCTGGAGCGCTACCTGGCGGCACTGGCCACCATCGCCTCGGCCGCGCCGCTGCTGGGCTTGCTGGGCACCGTCATCGGGATGATCGAGATTTTCGGCTCGCAGGCCGGCAGCGGCGGCGTGGCAGGTGTCGCCGGCGGCAACCCGGCG
>CBFGNA010000476.1:0-2501 GCA_965650045.1 uncultured Polaromonas sp. | reverse complement strand
TCCCATGCTGCCCGAAGTGTTGTCCACCGACCTGAGCTCCTTGCACGAAGGCCAGGAACGGCTGGCGGTGGTGGTGGACATGGTGGTCGCTGCCGATGGCACGGTGGACGGCTCGGACATCTACCGCGCGGTGGTGCTGAACCGCGCGAAGCTGACGTACGACGGCGTTTCGGCCTGGCTGGATGGAACGGCCGCCGCGCCGCCGCAGCTGGCCAGCGTGCCCGGCCTGCAAGAACAGGTGCGTCTGCATGATGTGCTGGCCGGCAAGCTGCGGCAGTGGCGCCAGTCGCGCGGTGCGCTCAACGTCAACACGATTGCCGCCCGTCCCGTGTTCAAAGACGGCCTGTTGGTGGACCTGCAGCCCGACCAGAAGAATCGCGCCAAGGATTTGATTGCCGACCTGATGATTGCGGCCAACGGTGCAACGGCGCGTTTTCTGGTGGACAAAGGCTTTCCGTCGATACGGCGCTTTTTGCAATCCCCTCGGCGATGGGACCGCATCGTGGCGCTGGCGGCCAGCCACGGCGTGAACTTGCCGGCTTTGCCCGATGCCATCGCGCTGGACCGTTTCCTCAGTGCCCGGCGCGTCGCCGACCCGGCGGGTTTTGCCGACCTGTCGCTGGCGGTTGTGAAGATGCTGGGCTCGGGCGAATACGCGGCGGCCCCGGCCACAACCAAGGGCGCGAATGGACTGGGCCACTTCGGCCTGGCCGTCAACGACTACGCGCATTCCACCGCACCGAACCGGCGCTTTCCCGACCTCGTGACGCAGCGCCTGCTCAAGGCGGCGCTGGCCCGTGAGGCATCGCCCTACTCTGCTGATCAACTCGCAGAGATCGCCAAACACTGCACGCTGCAGGAAGACAACGCCAGCAAGGTCGAGCGCCAGGTGCTCAAGGCGGCCGGCGCATTTTTGCTTCACAAGCGCATCGGCGATGTGTTCGACGCCATCGTGACGGGCGCGGCGCCCAAGGGCACCTTTGTGCGCATCAGCAGCCCCTTGCTGGAAGGCCGCGTGGTGCGCGGGTTTGAAGGGCTGGACGTCGGCGACACGACGCGTGTGCGGCTGCTCGCCGTGGATGCCGGGAAAAGTTTTATCGACTTCGAGCGCGCGTGAACCGGTGGGCCAGGTCTGCGCTCAACGCGCGCCGGCCTCCAGCAGCCAGGCCTCAAACGCCCGCATGGCGTGCGTCACCGGCCGTGACTTGAGCCGGCTCAGCCAGTAGCGGCCATTGCTGACCTCCGCCGCAAACGGCCGCACCAGCCGGCCCTGCTGCAGCTCCCGCGCAAACATGCGCACCGGCAACAGAGCAATGCCCGCGCCCTGGGCCGCGGCTTCGGCCATGGTCAGGGACGAGTCGAACACCGCGCCGCGCAGCACCGGGCAGGGCACGCCCGCCGCTGCGAACCACAACACCCATTCGTCGGCCCGGTAAGAGCGCAGCAGCACCTGGCCGGCCAGGTCCTCCGGCGCCTGCAGCAGCGCGCCCAGCGCGGGCGTGCACATGGGTGACAGCGGCGCTGCGAGCAGGGCCTGCGCTTCGGTGCCGTGCCAGGCGCCGTCGCCAAAACGAATGGCGTAGTCCAGGCCCTCGCCGGCGATGTCAACGCGGTTGTTGTTGGTGAACAGGCGGAAGTCCACAAACGGGTGGCGCAGCTGGAAGTCGCGCAGCCGCGGAATCAGCCAGCCGACCGCGAAGGTGCCGACCACACCCACGGTCAACACCTCGCGGGCACGCCCGTCGTCGAACTGATCCAGCACCTGGCCGATGCGCTCGAAGGACTGGGCCAGCACCGGCAGCAGCGCCAGCCCTTCGTCGGTCAGGGCCAGGCCGCGCGGGAGCCGGCGGAACAGCGGCACCTTGAGCCGGTCTTCCAGATTTTTGACATGCTGGCTGACGGCGGCCTGCGAGACATTGAGCTCCAGCGCGGCGCGGGTAAAACTGAGGTGGCGGGCAGAGACTTCAAAAGCGCGCAAGGCATTCAGGGGCAGGTGCATGTCGAAAGGCAGAGGAATAAGTTTTTCTGGGGTCTGCGTCTGATTATTACCGTTTGTGCCTGTGCGCCTGCCGGTGGATGATCGTGTCCTTTCAACCCAACCCCAAGGAAAAATGCAGAGACGTCAACTTCTTCAAGCAGCCGGCCTGGCCACCACCCTTCTCGCCAGCGGCTGCGCGCGCAGCTTCGGCGTGCCGGCCAGCGACGCCCAAGCCCGTTTTGAGCAGGCTCTGCGGCAGATCGAAAGCGCCAGCGGTGGCCGCCTCGGTGCGGCCATGCTCGATACCCAGTTCGGCGCCAGCTACGCCTACCGCGGCGCAGAACGCTTCCCCATGTGCAGCACCTTCAAGTTTCTGGCGGCAGCCCACGTGCTGTCCCGGGTGGACCGTGGCCAGGAACAGCTGGGCCGGCGCATCACGGTCCGGGCCTCCGACATCGTCCCGCACTCGCCCGCCACACAGCCCCACGTGGGCGGCCAGCCCATGACGGTGGCCGAGCTGTGC
>CBFGNA010000475.1:0-2505 GCA_965650045.1 uncultured Polaromonas sp. | reverse complement strand
CCCTGCCCCCCGAGGGGGCCGCTGCGCCTGCGGCCCGGCGAAGCCGGTTCCGCGGCCCCGGCTGGCATAGGGCCGGGGAAGCACAGGGAGGTTCTCGGACCTCCCATTTTTTTGGTACAGAGCTTGCGTAACAACATGCGCTGGACGAATCTTTCCTCCTGAACCCACGACGCCTCGATGGATCTCGCCAACTTTCTCATCCAGCTGCTCAACAGCGTGCAATACGGCCTGTTGCTGTTCATGCTGGCCGCCGGGCTGACGCTGATCTTCGGCATCATGGGCGTGGTCAATCTGGCGCACGGCAGCTTCTACATGCTGGGCGCTTACCTGGCCTGGTCGCTCAGCGCGTATTTCGGCAGCCTCACGCTGGCGATCTTCGTCGGCGCCGTGCTCTCGGCGATTTTCGGGCTGGCGCTCGAATGGCTGCTGTTTCGCCACTTCTACCACCGCGACCACCTGGACCAGGTGCTGCTGACCTTCGGCCTGATCTACATCTTTGAAGAGCTGCGCTCCATCCTGTGGGGCGACGATGTGCATGGCGTGCCGATTCCGGCGACGCTCGGCGCGTCGATCCCGCTGACCGACAACCTGTCCTACCCGGTCTATCGCCTGTTCATGTCGCTGGTGTGTATTGCGCTGGCCACCGGGCTTTACCTGCTGATCTCCAAAACGCGCCTGGGCATGAAGATACGCGCCGGCGCCTTCAACCGCGACATGGCCGGTGCGCTGGGCATCAACATCAAGCTGATCCATGCCGTGGTGTTTGCGCTCGGCGTGACGCTGGCTGCGGTGGCCGGCATGATTGCCGCGCCGGTAGCCAGCGTCTACCCCAACATGGGCTCTCAGGTGCTCATCATGTGTTTTGTGGTGGTCGTGATCGGCGGCATCGGCTCGGTGCGTGGCGCCATGATTGCCGCGCTGCTGGTGGGCCTGGTCGATACCTTTGGCAAGGTGCTGCTGCCGTCCGTGGCCGGCATGCTGGTCTACATGCTGATGGCGGCCGTCCTTCTCTGGAAACCTGAAGGCTTGTTCAAGCAATGATCACTTTTTTGTCCGTTCGGGCTGAGCTCGTCGAAGCTTCCTTGGCGCCTTGCCCTTCGACAGGCTCAGGGCGAACGGTGAATCGCCGATGAGTGCCATCAAAGCGAACCTCGAAGTCCTGCCGCGCGGCGTGCAGGTGGCGCTGGCGCTCGGGCTGGTCGCCCTCGCCGCCTTCCCGTTCACCGGCACCGACTTCTACGTGCAGATGGTCACGCGGATGATGATCATGGCGATTTTTGCCATGAGCCTGGACCTGCTGCTGGGTGTGACCGGCCTGGTGTCGCTGGGCCATGCGGCTTATTTCGGCCTGGCGGGGTATGCGCTCGCCTTTCTGATGCCGCAAGGCGAAGCTGTCAGCCTGTGGTGGACGCTGCCCCTGGCGGTACTGGCTTCCGGGCTGGGCGCGCTGGTGATTGGCTTTTTTGTCGTGCGCACCCGGGGCATCTACTTCATCATGGTGACCATGGCCTTTGCGCAAATGGTGTTCTTCCTGTTCTTCGACAACAAGGTTCTGGGCGGCTCCGATGGGCTGTACATCAACTTCAGGCCCGATGTCGCGCTGTTTGGCTGGGTGCCGTTTTCCTGGTGGGACCTTGAAAACAAACAGACGCTGTATTACTTCACGCTGCTTGTGCTGCTGGCGGTTTATGCCTTCCTGCGCCGGCTGCTGTGGAGCCCGTTTGGTCGCGCGCTGGCTGGCATCCGTGTCAACGAGCACCGCATGCGCGCCATGGGTTTTGGCACCTTCCGCTACAAGCTCGCCGCGTTCACACTGTCTGGTGCGCTGGCCGGCCTGGCCGGCTACCTCTGGGGCATCCAGACCGGCTACATCAACCCCGAACTCATGGGTTTTCACATGAGCGCGCACGCGATCATGATGGTGATCCTGGGCGGCATGGGCAACTTTGCCGGCGCCATCGTCGGGGCGTTCGCCTTTGAATACCTGCTGCAAGTGTTCAAGGACCTGCCGCAGATCGGCAGTGTCAACCTGGGCAAACACTGGCAGCTCTGGATGGGCCTGTTCATCGTGCTGCTCGTGACCTTTGCGCCACGCGGCATCCTCGGCCTGGTCGAGCGTTTCGGCAAATCACGGAAAGCCGGCGATGAGTGAAGTCCTGCTTTCAGCACAGAAGCTGACCAAGCGCTTCGGCGGCCTGGCAGCCGTCAACGATGTTTCGCTGGACCTGCTGCGCAACCACATCCATGCGGTGATCGGCCCCAACGGCGCCGGCAAGTCCACCCTGACCAACCTGCTGTCCGGCGACCTGCCGCCGACCTCGGGCGCCGTGCGCCTCGGGGACGTGGATGTGACCGGCTGGAGCCCGGAAAAAATATCGCGCCAGGGCCTGGGCCGCAGCTACCAGAAGACCAACATCTTTCTGCCCTTCACCGTGCACGAGAACGTGCGCCTGGCCGCCCAGTCGCGCGACCCGCAGCAGCCCTGGAACCCGCTGCGCTGGTGGC
>CBFGNA010000474.1:0-2520 GCA_965650045.1 uncultured Polaromonas sp. | reverse complement strand
CGCTGCTTCCGTTGCTATCGATTTGGTAGCTGCTGGCGCTTGTCCAGCAAGGGCTAGAGCCACTTTTCATTCAAATTTTTGCTGAACCGAGAGAAACACCCATGTCCAGACTTCCCGCGCCACTGGCCAAACTGCCGCTGCCCATCATCGGCTCGCCGCTGTTCATCATCAGCAACCCCAAGCTGGTGATTGCGCAATGCATCGCCGGTGTGGTCGGCGCGATGCCGGCCCTCAATGCGCGGCCGGCGGCGCAGCTGGAAGACTGGCTGGCCGAGATTACCGAGACCCTGGCGACCTACAACGCAGCGAATCCCGACAAGCCGGCGGCGCCGTTTGCCATCAACCAGATCGTGCACAAGTCCAACGACCGGCTGGAGCACGACATGGAAATGTGCGTGAAGTACAAGGTGCCCATCTACATCACCTCGCTGGGCGCGCGCGAAGACATCAACGCCGCAGCGCACAGCTATGGCGGCGTGGTGTTGCACGACATCATCAACAACAAGTTTGCCCGCAAGGCGATTGAAAAGGGCGCCGATGGTTTGGTCGCTGTGGCAGCCGGTGCCGGCGGCCATGCCGGTGTGAAAAGCCCGTTTGCGCTGATTCAGGAGATCCGCCAGTGGTTCGACGGCCCGCTGGCGCTGTCGGGTTCCATCTCCACAGGTGGCGCCGTGCTGGCTGCGCAGGCCATGGGCGCCGATTTTGCGTACATCGGCTCGGCCTTCATTGCGACCGACGAGGCGCGCGCCACGGATGCCTACAAGCAGTCCATCGTGGACAGCAACAGCGACGACATCGTCTACTCCAGCCTGTTCACCGGGGTGCACGGCAACTACCTCAAGCCGTCCATCATCGCCGCAGGCATGGACCCGGATAACCTGCCCGATGGCGACCTGAAAACCATGAACTTCGCCAGCGGCGAAGGCAGCAAGTCCAAGGCCTGGAAAGACATCTGGGGTTGCGGCCAGGGCATAGGCGCCATCAGCCAGGTGCAAAGCACCGCCGACTTCGTGGCCCAGCTCAAGCGCGAGTACGACCAGGCACGCCAGCGCATCTGCGCCTGAGTTATCAGTAAAAAATGCCGCCAGCCCTTGTCTGGCGGGCGCAAGCAGCTATTGAATCAATAGCAATCCGGGCAAACTTGCCGGGCGCCAGGACTGTATTTATACTGTTTATTTGTACAGTATTTATTCAGCTCACCGCCATGCCCGATGTCCTCATTCCCGTTCACGCCATCAAGGGGCGCGGCACGGCCACGCGCCTGGCGCACCGCTTCGAAAAGGACACCCGTGCCGACTGGGACGACGGCTGGGGCACCCTGGAGGCGGACGCGGCCGAGGGCAGCGCGCCGCTGGAAACCACGGTCAGCTTCGAGGATGCCCGCAGCGCGATCACGCGCAACGATTCCCCCGACATTTTCTTTGACTACAGCCTCAACCCTTACCGCGGCTGCGAACACGGCTGCATCTACTGCTACGCGCGCCCGACCCACAGCTACCTGAATCTGTCGCCGGGCCTGGACTTCGAGACCCGGCTCATTGCCAAGCGCAACATCGCCGACATGCTGCGCGCCGACCTGGGCAAACGCAGCTACGTCCCCAGGCTGCTCAACATCGGCTCGGGCACCGACTGCTACCAGCCCATCGAGCGGGAGCTGCACCTGACCCGCGCGGTGATCGAGGTCTTGCAGCAAACGCGGCACCCGTTCTCGCTGGTGACCAAGTCCAGCGGCGTGGAGCGCGACCTGGACCTGATCGCCCCCATGGCGGCCGACCGGCTGGCGGCGGTGTACGTGACCATCACCACGCTGGACGCTGAACTGGCACGCAGGCTGGAGCCGCGCGCGGCAGCGCCGCACCGGCGGCTGCGCACCATCCGCACGCTGGCCGAGGCGGGCGTGCCGGTCGGTGTCAGCGTCGCGCCGCAGATTCCCTTCGTCAACGACGACATGGAAAAGGTGCTGGAAGCAGCGTGGGAGGCCGGTGCACGTTCGGCGTTTTACACCGTGATCCGCCTGCCCTGGGAGGTGGCGCCGCTGTTCAAACAGTGGCTGGAATTGCATTACCCGCGGCGCGTGGAACGCATCATGGCGCGCATCCAGGAAATGCGCGGCGGCAAGGACTACGACAGCGACTTTGCCTCGCGCATGAAAGGCAGCGGACTCTGGGCCGACCTGATCAAACAGCGTTTTGAAAAAACCTGCCACCGCCTCGGTTTCAACCGCCATCGCGTGGAGCTCGACCTGAGCCGTTTTGTGCCGCCGTCGGCTTCAGGCCAGGCCAGCCTGTTCTGAGACCCGCGCAGCGCTTACTCCGACAGTTGCCGCGCGTGGTGATTCAGGTGGTCGGCCATGAAGGTGCTGATGAAATAGTAGCCATGGTCGTAGCCGGCGTGCCAGCGTAATTGCAGCGCCTGGCCAGCGCGCGCGCAGGCCGCTTCGAACAGGTGAGGGTTCAGTTGCTCCGACAAAAACTTGTCGGCCAGCCCCTGGTCGATCAGGATGCCGCCGGGGTAGGGCGC
>CBFGNA010000473.1:0-2521 GCA_965650045.1 uncultured Polaromonas sp. | reverse complement strand
GTGGCCGGGGCGTGGGCGCGCGGCTGACCGACGAATGCATCGCCTTTGCACGCGTCAGTGGCTACAAGAAAATGGTCCTCTGGACCAACAGCTGCCTGGGCGCAGCGCGGGACATTTACGCCCGGCGCGGCTTCAAACTCATCAAGAGCGAGCCTTACACCGGCTTCGGCAGGAATCTGGTCGGCGAAACCTGGCAACTCAAGCTCTAGCCGGCGCTTGCCCGGCACGGCATCAAGCAGCCTTCCGCGGCCCGCCCCCACCTGTCCGGATTTCAAGGAAAATCAGCCTCCAGCCCCCGTCCAGCAAGCGCGAGCAGCTACTTTTTTGATAGCAACTCAGGCGTTGGCGGCGCAGCGATAATCGGACCATGATTTCTCCCCCCGCCGACGAAGAAACGCTCCGCCAGCAGCCCCAATCCCTGACCGACCTGTTTGTTTCCTTCACCCTGCTGGCGCTCCAGGGTTTCGGCGGCGTACTGGCCGTGGTGCAGCGTGAGCTCGTCGAGAAGAAACGCTGGATGACGCGCGAGGAATTTGTCGAGGAATGGGCCGTGGCGCAAATCATGCCCGGCCCGAATGTGGTCAACCTGTCACTGATGATCGGTCACCGCTATTTCGGCCTGCGCGGCGCCATGGCCGCGCTGGCTGGCATGCTGACCGTGCCCTTGCTGGTGGTGCTGGCGCTCGCGCTGGTGTATGCGCAGTTCGCGGGCCATCCGGGCGTGGCCGGCGCGCTGCGCGGCATGGGGGCGGTGGCGGCCGGGCTGATCGCTGCCACCGGGCTCAAGCTGCTCACGGCCCTGAAGAACCACCCGCTGGGCCTGCCTTTGTGCATCGGCCTGGCGCTGCTGTGTTTCACCGGCATTGCGCTGTTGCGCTGGCCCCTGGTGTATGTGCTGCTGGGTCTGGGCATCACCGCCTGCACGCTCACGTACAAGAAGCTGGACCGATAGGACTGGGCAATGACCATCACTTTGCAATGGACCGATTGGCTGGCCATGTTCGGCCACTTCATGATCCTCTCGCTGTTGTCCGTGGGAGGTGCCATCACCACCGCGCCGGACATGCACCGGTACCTGGTGGATGGCCAGGGCTGGCTGAGCGATCCGCAGTTCAATGCCTCGGTCGCGATCGCGCAGGCGGCGCCGGGCCCCAACGTGCTGTTTGTCGCACTGATGGGCTGGCACGTGGGGCTGAACGCCGGCGGGCCGCTGATGGGCCTGTTCGGCGTGTTGGTCACCATGCTGGGCATCATGCTGCCCAGCACCACCCTGACCTATCTGGCAGCCAGCTGGGGCCACCGCAACCGCAACCTGCGTGCGGTACGCGCCTTCAAGCAGGGCATGGCTCCCATCGTGATCGCCCTGCTGATCGCCACCGGCTGGATCCTGGCCAGCGCCAATGTCAGCGGCCTGGGCGACTGGCGCGTGCCCCTGCTGGCAGGCGTGACCGCAGCCCTGGTCTGGCGCACCCGCATGCACCTGCTCTGGTTGCTGGGCGCAGGGGCCCTGCTGGGCTGGTTCGGCTTGATTTAAGCCGCGATACGCGCGGGCGCTGGGCGGTTTCGCCGGCCCGTGATGACCCTGCCCACTTCACCAGCCGCCGGCAAGTGGGTAAAACATCACACATCCTTTTCTGACATTTGGATACACATAGATACAATAACTTAAGACTTACTCTCTCGTGAGAACTCCGAATGTCTGAAGCCGCCGACAGCGCTCTCGAATCGACCATCCCGCTTTTTGATGTGGTGATCAATGTCCCGCCCGGGGCACGGCTGACAGAGATCGAGCGGCTGGCTCGGGATGTCGCAGGCATTGCACCGGACCGGATCGAACGCCTGATGCAGGTGCTGCGCAGTTCGCCGCAAGCCAAAATTGGTTCGGGTGTCACCCGCGAAAAAGCCGATCTCGCAGAAGAGCAATTCACCAAAGCCGGCCTGCTTGTCACCGTCACCCCGCTGCTGACGATCCAGGCGGCCATGGCCGGCAGCTACGACGGCACGTTTGCCTGTCCCGCCTGCGATAAACGCGTGGTGCTGCCGGAAAACCGGCAGTGCCCGTCCTGCGGCATTTTTGTCGACAAGGTCACCGACGAATTTCTGCTCAGACGCAAGCTGCTGGAGCAGGAGCGCGGCAAGATCGAATTTGCGAAAGCCAAATCAGCCAAGGACAGCGACAAGCGCGCCCGCGAACTGTTGGAAGCGTCGGTTCGCGCCAAGGTTCGCGAAGAGCTCGAAAAGGAATACGGCATCAAAGGTGAAAAACCCGGGCTTTTTCCCGGGTCGGCACGCCTGTTCAAGGCGGTGGGCTTGATCGGTTTGTTGGCCGTGTCCTTCTTCGGCGGACGGGGCTTTTCGACCGAAGGTCTTCCTTTTGGCAAAAGCGCAAGCGACAAAGCAGCGGCGGCGCCAGCCGCCATGACGCCTGAAAGCCTGGAAAAGGCAGCGCAAGCCAGCGGAGCAGATCCGGACGGCGCAGCAGGCGGCGAATGACGGAGTCCGTACGCGTCGCACTCTCGAC
>CBFGNA010000472.1:0-2528 GCA_965650045.1 uncultured Polaromonas sp. | reverse complement strand
CGCCCGACGTGATGAACCACAACCTGGAAACCGCGCCGCGCCTGTACAAGGAAGCACGCCCCGGGTCCGACTACCAGTTCAGCCTGAACCTGCTGAAAAAATTCAAGGCGCTGCACCCCGACGTGCCGACCAAGAGCGGCATCATGGTCGGCCTGGGCGAGACCGACGAGGAAATTTTGCAGGTCATGCGTGACATGCGCGCGCACAACATCGACATGCTGACCATTGGCCAGTACCTCGCGCCGTCCAACAGCCACCTGCCGGTGCGCCGTTATGTGCACCCCGACACCTTCAAAATGTTCGAGGAAGAGGCCTACAAAATGGGTTTCACGCACGCCGCCGTCGGCGCCATGGTGCGCAGCAGCTACCACGCCGACCAGCAGGCCCATGCCGCAGGCGTGGCCGACAAGGCCGACGCGGCGGCGGCCAGCGCGCCCTGAAAAACCGGCCGCCGTGCGCGCCAACCTGTACGCACTGGGCGCGATTGCCCTGTGGGCGACGCTGGCCTCGCTGGGTGTTGCACTCAGGCATGTGCCGCCCTTCCTGCTGACCGGCATCGCGCTGCTGGCCGGCAGCGTGCTGGCCCTGCCCTTTGTGCTCAAAGACAGCCGCGCCTGGAGGATTCCCGCCTCGACACTGGCCCTCGGGGTCTATGGCCTCTTTGGTTTTCACTTTCTGCTGTTCATCGCACTGCGGCACGCGCCCGCGGTGGAGGCCAACCTCGTCAATTATTTATGGCCGCTGCTCATGGTGGTGCTGGCGCCGCTGTTCCTGAAGAACATGCACTTGC
This sequence comes from uncultured Polaromonas sp., assembly GCA_965650045.1. GTDB lineage: Bacteria > Pseudomonadota > Gammaproteobacteria > Burkholderiales > Burkholderiaceae_C > Polaromonas. The sequence goes on along the minus strand of CBFGNA010000472.1, from coordinate 1,738 downwards.
GCGGCGTGCATGTGGCTGCCGGCTTGCTCGGGTTTGCCGGCGCAGCCATCGCCATTTTGGGTGCGCGGGACGGCGCGGGCGGCGGCTGGTCCTGGGGCTACCTGCCCGCACTCGCCTCGGCCTTCATCTGGGCCAGTTATTCGCTGCTGACAAAACGCGTGTCACCGTTTCCGACAGCGGCCATCGGCCTGTTCGGCCTGGTGTCCGGCGTGCTTTCCCTGTTGTGCCACTGGGCGCTGGAGCCAGCCACGGCCCTCGCTGCGCGCGACTGGGCCCTGCTCGCAGTGATGGGCCTGGGGCCGCTGGGCGCTGCGTTTTTTCTCTGGGACAAGGCGCTCAAGCTCGGCGACGCGCGGCAGATCGGCATCCTGAGTTACCTCACGCCGCTGTGCTCGACCGCCCTGCTGATGCTGGTGAGCGGCCGGGCGCTGAGCGGGAGCATCGTCCTGGCCGCGGCGATGATCATCGGCGCGGCGGTGCTCGGCACCCGCCAGAAATAAGAGCAGAAAAGGGCTACAGCCCTTGTCTGACGGGCGCAAGCAGCTACTAAATCAATAGCAAAGCGCTAAGCCGCCGCCGCAGCTTTCTGGATCTCGCTGCGCAAGGCCTGCTGCTGGCCCAGATGCCGCCCCTGCCGTTCGCTGCGGTTGTTGCCGGCGGGTGCAGACAGTGCGGTCGGCGTCCCGGCCATCAGCGCGGCCAGGGACAGCGGCCGCCCGCGCGCGCCGCTCGCCCGGTAATCGGCCAGCAGGGCCGCGGACACCGCCTGGACGTCGAGCCCGCGCTCGGCCGTCAGGTGGTCGAACAGCAGGTCCACCAGCTTTTCCAGGGCGAACTCGTGCGTCTTGCCGGTGGTCTGCCAGAGCCAGTCGCTGAAGGCCAGAAAGTTCTGGAACGCAGAACCCGGCGCCAGCAGCACGGCCAGGCTCCGGGAAAACCGCCCTGAATTGGCGACCATTTCCCAGTAACGTGCAAAGCGCTTGATGCGCTGCATGGTGGCAAAATCCACCGTGGAGTTCTGCAGAATTGTGTAGGGCGTCTGCGGGTCGTACACCATGGCAAACCCATCGGTATGCCGCGTGATCGGCGTGCCGCGCAAACGCTTTAGCACACCGAACTGGATCTCGTGCGGGCCCAGGCCAAACAGGCGGTCAAACCCTTCGGCAAAACTTTCCAACGTCTCGCCGGGCAGGCCAAAGATCAGGTCGGCATGGACATGCGCCCGGCTCTCGCTAACCAGCCAGCGCAGGTTGTCGGCGGTTTTGGCGTTGTCCTGCTGGCGCGAGATGCGCTGCTGCACTTCGGGGTTGAAACTCTGGATGCCCACTTCGAACTGCAGCGCGCCGTCGGGAAACTGCGCGATCAGTTCCTTCAGCCGGTCCGGCAGGCTGTCGGGCACGACCTCGAAATGCACAAACACATCGGGCGCCTCGGCGAGGCGGTCCAGGAAATACTGCAGGATGCGCACCGAGTTGGCGATCTTCAGATTGAAGGTGCGGTCCACAAACTTGAAGTTGCGGGCGCCGCGGCGGTACAGGGTGTCGATCTCGGCCATGAAGCCATCCAGCTCGAAAGCCCAGGCGGTCTTGTCGAGCGAACTCAGGCAGAACTCGCATTTGAAGGGGCAGCCGCGCGAGGCTTCGACATACAGCAGCCGCTGCGCCAGATCCTCGGCCGTGTACTCCGCGTAGGGCAAGGCCAACGCATCGAGCGGTGGCTGCTCGCCGGCGATCACCTT
>CBFGNA010000471.1:0-2536 GCA_965650045.1 uncultured Polaromonas sp. | reverse complement strand
CATTGGCCTGAAACTGGGCGCCGCTGTTGTCCAGCTTGCCGCTGCGTTTTTCGGCGGCTGCATTGTTGGCTTCGCGCAGGCAGGTGGCCTGATCCTGTTGCGTGCGGCCGGTCATGCAGGCCTCACGTTCCTTCTGGGCGTTGCCCGAGCTATCGATGCCCGTGGTCCCTGTGGCGGTGATCGGCACCTGCGCCATGGCAGCCCCCGCGGCCAGCAGCAGGGACACACCCGCACCGGCCAACAGGCGGGAAGTTTTGATCAACGAAGAGCGGGATTGAAAAGAGGGGGACATGCGTGGACTCCTTGGCTTTGAAACGATGCCTGAGTCTAGGAAGGGCACGCGTGATCGCGCTGAGGGACTACATCGCCGGTGCGCAGCGCAGCGCACCCGATCATCTGTAGGACAGGTCTTTCAGTCGAAGCGCTTGAGGCTGTGTCGGCGCGAGGACACGCCGGTCACATGAGGCCGAATGTAACTGTCAGGACAGTTTGGCGGGACGGCTTTCGCCCGGCATGGTGAAGGAATCTTCCCATTTCATCGCAAACCTGTCGGGCTTTTCGCGCACCATGAAGGAGCCGGTCCCGTCAGGATTGAAACCAACATGGGCATTCTTGCCGCGGGTTTCGGTTTCAGCGGCCTGTTTGTCCTTGAGCTCCTGAATCGCTGCCGCCTTTGCTGCGCGGACCTTTTCGCTGGTGAACTCATGCAGCGCCGCGTGAAAACTGCTGTCGCCTCCGCGCGTTTCCTCGGCCTCGCGCTCGATGATCTCGGCTTCACCCAGGAAGGCGGTGCGCATCGCGCTGCCGGACGGCAGGCTGCTGCTGCGCACCGTGGTGTAGCCGATCCCGCATTCCTGCAGCAGGCTTTCCTTCATGTCCCGCTGGGCGCGGGTCAGGCCACGCTTGCCGGGCACGTCCACACAGCCGACGACCTTGCCATCGAATGTGCTGACGGTAAAGCTGCAATACACGCCGTTGAGCAGTTCATGCCAGTGCTGGTCCTTGTTCTCGGGCATGTCCCGGGTGCTGGGCACCGTGAAACGCATCACCGGCACCTTGACCATCACCGCGTGATCGGGAAAAGCCGCACGCAACCACTTCCAGACATCGAGTTCCTCGCTGGAGACCAGGCCGCGGGCATTGAGCAGCCAGCGGTCCGGCAGGCGAAGTTTGCGCTCGGCGTGGCGGCGCACCCAGAGCGCGTGCAGCACCACGCCCGCACCCGCACCCAGCACCACGCCCGCCAGGGTCATCAGCCATGTGGATAGATTCACGATACCTCCTTGAAAGCCGGCCATGCGGCAAGGCGCCCCACCAGCAAGCCAGCATAAGTCACAAGCTGCCTGCGGTCAAAATCCAGGCACCCGCAAGCCGCCTAAAAACCGCGGTGCAGTCCGCACTGTCGTTATCAAGGTACAGGTCCCAGCCGTCAGCCGGCCGCCGGCCAGCCGCCGACAGAGGCGAATCAGGCAATTCAGGGGCTGTCGCTGAGCAGAAACTGCATGCTGGTGCCGGCCAGCTCCAGCACATCGTTGTGCACGAGCGGCACCGCCTCACCACTGACGGCAAGACCGTTGAGCGTGGGCTGAACCGGGCCGGTCAGGTGCGCGACGTAATAGCCATAACGCCGGTGCGACACGGCCACCACGCTGACGGCCGGGTTGCCAAAGGTGCTGACCGCCTTGACCACTGGCACCTCCAGCCCGGCCGAGGAGCCGGACAAGACCTTGAAGCTGGCGTGCAGGGCCGAACCGGAAGACGCCGCCAGGCCAGTGCGCGCGTCCAGCGGCATCTCGGCGGTTTCGTGATAACCCGACTCTTCCGAAGCCGCCAGGTACTGGATCCGGAAGTTGCCGATGGCGATGGCATCGTTGTCCCGCAGCAGCTCGCGCGACTTGATCATGTGGCCGTTGAGATAGGTGCCGTTGGTGCTGGACAGGTCCTCGACATAAACATCAGCCAGGCCGTGCAACTCGAAAACGCAATGCTCGCCGCTGACCAGCGGATTGTTCAGCACGATGTCGTTGTAAGGCCGCCGGCCCAGCGTCGTGCGGTCCTTGCGAAGATGAACATGCTTGATTTCCACGCCCTCGACCGAAGCAATCAGTTGCGGCATACCGGCTCCCACAGTTCAGCACCGGCGCCCGTCGCGCGATGCAAACCGATGGTATGCCGCAGCCAGCGCTGAAACAAGGGGACAGGCCGCCCGAGACGCAACAGACTGTGACCAGCGCTCAGCGTGAGCGGCGCAGCGGTTGCAGCAGCCCCGAGAGGCCATTGCGGTCGATCTCCAGCATCAATGCGAGAAGGCGCCCAAGCTCCCCTTTGGGAAAACCCTCGCGCGCGAACCAGGCCAGGTAGTTGCCCGGCAGGTCGGCAATCAGCCGGCCTTTGTACTTGCCGAAGGGCATCTCGCGCGTGACCAGCAGCTGAAGGTCTTCAGGCGCCATGCCCCCTCACCCGCCGGCCTGCTTGACGGTGAAGCCCTGCTTTTTCAGCAACTCCATCAGGTTCGCGAGGTGGTCGCCCTGCACTT
>CBFGNA010000470.1:0-2543 GCA_965650045.1 uncultured Polaromonas sp. | reverse complement strand
GTGGTGGCTGCTGGCCAGGCAAACAATGTGATCGGCGTCCCAGCCGGTGACGCTGTCCAGCAGGCACATGGCACCCTGGTGAGGAATACGCCGTGCGATGTCTTGGTGCGCCAGCGCGGCAGGCGGATGCGGCGCCGTCAGCATGCTTCCACCTGCACGGCCAGTTGCAGGCCATCGAGGTAATCAAGCACGACCTCGCCGCGGTCCTGCCGGGCCACACTGCGAAGCAGCGTCAGGCAACGTGCAGCCGGAATGCTGGCGCGAAGCTGCTCCAGCACCGGATCGTCCATGGCACTGGCGCTGTCGCCCGTGAGGCAGGCGGCGGGCGCCAGGCGCCAGCGCGCCAGGCTGCGTTCGCTGCGTTGCGGCGTCAGCACCAAGGCCACGCCGAACGAGTCCGGCAGCGGCCGCACGCTGTGCAGCGGCTCGGGGTAGTCGGTGTCGTAGGCCACCAGCAGCACGGGTGTCTGATCGGCCGCTGCCTGCGCCACCGCTTCGAGCAGGCCGGCCGCAAAACTGCCGTCGTAGGCACACAGCACGGAGGAGGTCGCCATGGAGCCGCTGGAGATGCTCCAGTAGCCGGATGAGGCGTTGTGCACCGAGTTGTGAAACCGGGTGGGAGAGATCAGCCGGTCGCTGGAAGCCAGCGCGCTGCAGATTTCATGGCAATTGATGGCGTCACCGCTGGAGGAGGTGAACACCGAGGGCAGGCCCGCTGCGGGCAACCCGGATGCGCTCAGCGCTTCCTGGCCAACGGCCAGCGAGACCTTTACCACGGCACCCGCACGGCGGCGCTCCGCGGCGGGCAAGGCCATGGGCAGGGGCAGCACACACCGCGCCGGGGCGTACGCCGTCCGGCCCGACAGTATTTCGCGGCCGGCTTCCCAGCTCGACAGGCCGGGGCCCAGCAGGCCCACGCCTTCAACATAAACCGAAAGGGACGGTGCAGCGGAAGCAGGCTGTGTCATCGCTGTTTCCCCGCACGGCCAAAAATCAGGCTGCAGTTGGTGCCGCCAAAGCCGAAGGAGTTGCTCAGTACGCGCTGGACGGTTTGCTGCCGGTTGTTCAGCAGGTAGTTCAGCGGCAGGGCCGGGTCCAGGTGCTGCGTGTTCAGGCCCGCCGGCAACAGGCCGTTCTGCAGGGCCAACGCGCAAATGACCGCCTCCAGCCCGCCCGCTGCACCGAGGGTGTGACCGGTGGCGCCCTTGGTGGAACTGCAGGGCGTGAGCGGCCCGAACAAGCTCGTCACGGCCCTGGTTTCGGCGGCGTCATTGCTCGGCGTGGCCGTGCCATGCAGATTGATGTAGTCAATCTCCGCAGCATCCAGCCCCGCCGCTGCCAGCGCCTGCTGCATGGCCATGCGTGCACCCAGTCCCTCCGGATGGGGTGAGGACATGTGGTGGGCATCGCTGGATTCGCCAATGCCCAGCAGCAATACGGCGTCGTCTTCCGGGTGTTGGGGCACCGGTTCAAGCAGCGCAAAAGCGGCGGCTTCACCGATGGAAATGCCGTCGCGTTCCGCATCGAAGGGCCGGCAGGCCCGGGTGGAAATCAGGCCGAGGGCGTTGAATCCATACAGCGTTGTGAGGCACAGCGAATCGACCCCGCCGACCACCGCGGCGTCAATCAGCCCGGCGGCCATCATGCGTTGCGCCGACGCAAACACCTTGGCACTGGATGAGCAGGCCGACGAAACCACCACCGCCGGGCCTGCCAGATCGAGGCAGTGGCGTGTGAAGTCGGCGACGGAGAAGGTGTTGTGGGTGGTCCGGTAGCAAAAATCGGCAGGAAAGGCGCCGGTGGCCGGATCAAGCCGGCGGTAGGCCAGTTCTGTCTGCAAGATGCCCGACGTGCTGGTGCCGATGAAGATACCGATGCGCTGTGCGCCATATTTCTGGCGCGCGGCAGCCACGGCCTCGATAAAACCGTCCTGCGCCAGCCCCAGCAGCGCGAGGCGGTTGTTGCGGCAGTCAAACGCTGCCAGCGGCGCAGGCAATGCGACCTCGTCCACCCCTGCCACTTCGCCGACAAAGGTCGGCAGATCGACCGTGTCAAACGCACACGGCGCCAGGCCGCCGCGCTGCCCGCGCAAGGCGTCGAGGGTCTGCTGGAGGCCGCGGCCGACGCTGCTGGTCGCGGTGAAGTGGGAAAGCCAGAGCGGGTTCAGAAGAAGACAAGCCGATCTAAAAGTGAAGTCATGTTAGCAAAAGCAGGGGTTGATTTTGTCAGCCGACAGGCTGTCAGGCGGCCAGATAGGGGCGGTACTCATGCGCCCGCGTGCGCACCACGTGACGCAGCGACCAGCCCGCAGTGACACTGCCCAGCAGCAGCCCGGCCCACATGTCCACGGCGACATGCTGGCGTGTCGCCACCGTCGAGTAAACAATGCCCAAGCACCACAGGGCATTGATGAGGCGGACCCAGACCGGCGCGCCAAAACGGCGCAGCAACCGGTGCAGCCAGAAGCCCGAAAAAACCGCGGTGGCCACATGCAGGGAGGGGCAGGCATTGCCTCCGGCATCCATGTTTTTGAGGAAGTCCAC
>CBFGNA010000469.1:0-2545 GCA_965650045.1 uncultured Polaromonas sp. | reverse complement strand
CCCAGCCACTGCACCGCGTCCTTGATCGCGTCGACGTATTCGGTGTCTTCCTTTTCGGGGTTGGTGTCGTCAAAGCGCAAATGGCACACGCCCTCATAGTCGCGCGCCAGGCCGAAGTTCAGGCAAATGCTTTTGGCGTGGCCGACGTGCAAATAGCCGTTGGGCTCGGGCGGGAAGCGCAGGCGCACCTTGGCCGGGTCGGGCTGGCCGGCCGCGTGGTGCGCCGCGTCGCCGGGGCTGCCGCCCCACTGCCTGCCGGAATACGTGCCTTTGGCCAGGTCGTGTTCGATGATCTGGCGCAAAAAATTGCTGGTTTTGGGGGTTTCTTTGTCGGCAGGGGAGGTCATGGCCTGATTCTAGGGGCTGGCTGCGCCGGGTTACGTTTCGCTACGGACTTCACACAGCAGCCGGTAGGCGGTTTACGGTGGGCTGCGTTTAATAAACACATGGGCATTCGGCGCCCTTACCAGGAGAAAGAAAATGTTCAAGACCCTTACCCGTTCTGTGTCGTCCAACCGGACCCTGCTGATGGCGGGTGCCGCGGCGGTGGTGTCGGTGGCCGCGCTGGGCTTTTCGACCGGTGCGCAGGCGCGCAGCGACATCAATTTTTCCGTCGGCGTGTCGGCGCCCGGTGTGGTGGTGGGCGTGAGTAACGCCTATCCCGTTTACACCTCGCCGGTGTACGGCTACCAGCCGCAGCCGGTGTATGTGCAGCCGCCACCGGTTTATTACCAGCCGCGGCCGGTGTACCGCCCGCGGCCTGTGTATGTGCAGGCACCGGTTTACGTGGGACCGCCTCCCGTGTATTACCGCGGTGGGCCGCACTACCGCCACCCGGGGCGCGGCCATGGTCACGGCCATCGCCATTGAGCCACATTGGGGCCAGGCAGCCGCCTGAACAAAAAAAGCCCGCAGGTTTGACGCCTGCGGGCTTTTTTCATGGGCGATGCCGGGCTCAGGCGTCGGGCTCAGGTGGCGGGTGAGCGCCAGAACACGTAGTCGGCCTCATAAGGCACGCTGACCCGCATGCCCAGTTCGGCCGCGCTGCAGTTGCGCACGCTGGGCATGCCGCCGACGGTATGGATGCGCTGGATATAGCTGATGTTGTTCAGCGTGCCCGGCGCCGTGGACGCTTCAACCCGCGCGCGCTGCAGGGGCAGGTTGGCGCTGCCGTTGTCCACTTCGACAAACTCGCGCACCTTCAGTTCTGAGCCGTCGCGGTGCATCCAGCTGCGCGCGCTGCGTGTCAGCGTGATGCTGCTGTTGGAGCTGTCCCGCAGTTCAATGCTGCGGTCGCGCGGCAACCAGGCGTATTCCCAGGGCGTGCGGCTGGTGGCCTGGCATTCGTACTGGAGCTGGCCAATCCCGCGGGCTTCGAGCACCGCCTGATGACCAGCCGGCACGCGCACGTCTGCAGGCAGTGCCGCTTGCCGTGACAGGTACTGGGTGAGCGGGCGGGGTGCCGAACACGCGGCCATCAACACGGCTGTGGCCGTCACCAGCGTGAAGCTCAGGAGGCGGAGGCGCGAGGCGCAGCGGTCGGTTGTGGTGTTCAAAAGATTTCCCGTTGATGGAGCCTGGAGATGGAGCGTGGAGCCGGCCTGCGTGAAGGAGCGCCCGACAGGAACGCCCGATGCTAAAACAAGCAGGCCCATAAAGAAAGTCCGCAGGCGTGAGCCTGCGGACTTGGTGCCAATACTGCTGAACAGCTCTGGCGCCGGTAAACCGCTTACAGCGGCGGGCCGGAAACCGGGACAAGCTTGACGCAGGTAATTATTTTCCGGTCAATCAGCTCATGGTGTTGCAGGCAATGTCGTAAGCGTCATAAGCAGAACGGCTGCAGTTGCGCACCGCCTTGCTCAGCCCGGCTGGCTTGACCGCCAGGGCGTAACTCACGTGTCCCGTGTCGCCGATGCGCGGTGTTGAGTAAGCGTGAGTTGCGAGGCTGGTGGCCACCGTGCCGGTGTCTTGTCCGGCCGTCAGCACCCATTGCACACGGCCGTCCGGCAGGATCACGCGCTCATAAAGCACGCTGTCATGCGCGGTGGCGACATGGGTGACGGGATCAATAGTGGGTGTGACGGCCACGCGCCGGTACATGTCTGTCGCAGGCGCCGGGTTGGAGAAAACGGCCATCATGGCGGCAGTGCCGGTGACCACCAGCAGGGTGAGCCCGAGGCCAATGGCCAATGCGCGAATTGTGTTGTGCGTGCTTCTCATGGCAATCACCCTTTCAATTTGTGCTCTGCTGGTTTTCTCTTGGCTCTTCGGTTTCCGTGTCTTGCGCTGCGGGTTCGTTGGCTACAGCGGCAGTAAACCTCTGCGCGCCGGCCGCCTGTGTAGGAAGCAGCCCACAAAGAATGCAGGTGCACATCTTTGTGCGACCTGCGTTCTCAGGGTTTGCCCTTGCTCGTGCTGACTTAGCCTTGACGCCAGAAGATGTAGTCCGCCTGGTAAGGCAGCGTCAGCTTCTCGCCGTTGTTCAAAGCCGCGCAGGGTTTGGTTTTCTCGACGCCGCCCTTGGTGTTCACGCGCTGGATGAAGG
>CBFGNA010000468.1:0-2565 GCA_965650045.1 uncultured Polaromonas sp. | reverse complement strand
CAGGTCCGCAACCCGACCGGCTTTTTCGAGCGTTATTGAGCCGAGCGGTGAGGGTTTGTCACAGACAGCCTCTCGCCGCATTTCCCCTCTTCCCATTTTTCAAATCATTCAAATCCTCAAAAGGACATCACCATGAAAACCAAACTCGCCCTGCTCGCTTTCGCCGTCTCGTGTGCCTTCGCTGGCAACGCCATGGCCATGACCAAAGAAGAGTACAAGGCCCAGAAGGACCGCGTCGAGGCTGACTACAAGGCCGGCAAGGAAAAGTGTTCTTCCTTGAGCGCCAATGCCAAAGACATTTGCCAGGCCGAAGCCAAAGGTGCAGAAAAAATCGCCAGGGCCGAACTGGAGGCCCAGTACAAGCCCAGCGCCAGCCACGACAAGAAAGTCCGTGACGTCAGGGCGGATGCCGCTTACGACATCGCCAAGGAAAAGTGTGACGACATGGCCGGCAATGCCAAGGATGTGTGTGTGAAGGACGCCAAGGCCGCCCGCACTTCAGCCAAGGCGGATGCCAAGGTCAACAAGGCGGCGGCCGACAGCAACAAGGACAAGTCGGAGAACGTCGCGGAAGCGCGCAAGGACGCCATGTCCGACAAGAACGAAGCCCAGTACAAGGCGGCCAAAGAACGTAGCGACACCCTGTCTGGCGCTACCAAGGACAGCTGCCAGAATGACGCCAAAGTCAAATTCGGCATGAAGTGATCGCCGTCCACGGCATCCCAAGTATTTCCGGGTCTGCGCTGCAGACCCGGAATGTTTATGCATGAAAAAGGCCTCTAGCCCTTATGCAGCAAGCGCTGCCAGCTACGGTTTTTATAGCGGACAGGGTGCCGCCTCGGTAGCGAATCCGGGATTGTAGTTTTGTGGATGCGAATTTCCACGCTTCCCCGGCAAGCGTGAGAGGCGCTTGGGGATGTGCTGCACAGGTTCTTGCGCGGATTCCTTAAAATAAAGGCCTTAAGGACACACCATGCACATCGACAAAGAACTCGACACCCGCGGCCTCAACTGCCCCCTGCCTATTCTCAAGGCGAAAAAAGCCCTGGCCGAAATGAACAGCGGCCAGTTGTTGCGTGTGGTGTCTACCGATGCGGGCTCCACCCGCGACTTCATGGCGTTTGCCAAGCAGACCGGCAATGAACTGGTGGATCAGCAGACCGAAGGTGGCGATTTCATCCACGTGCTCAAGCGTCGCTGACATCGCCGCCAGCGCCGCCGTTGTACCGGCGGGCTTGCTCAGCGAACCTGGAGGTTCTTGAGGTAACGGCGAAAGTGCTCGCCAACTTCAGGGTGCTGCAAGGCCAGCTCTACCGTGGCCTCCAGAAAACCTTCCTTGCTGCCGCAGTCGTAACGCCGGCCCTCGTACTGGTAGGCGTGCACGCCTTCCTCGGCCATCAGCCCTGCAATCCCGTCGGTTAACTGGATTTCGCCGCCCACGCCCTGGGGCTGGTTGCGGATGTGCCGGAAAACAGCGGGTGTCAGGATATAACGGCCGGCCACCCCCATGCGGGAGGGCGCCACTTCAGGCGCCGGCTTTTCCACCATGGTGGAAACCTTGATCAGTTTGTCGCTGATGGCTTCGCCCGCGACGATGCCGTAGCGGCGGGTGTGTTCGGCGGGGACTTCCTGGACCGCCAGCACGGACTGCTGCAACTGCGCGAACTGGGCGGCCATCTGGGCCAGCACGGGCGGTGAGCCCACCATCAGGTCATCAGCCAGCAGCACGGCAAAAGCCTCGTTGCCGACCAGGTGTTCGGCGCACAGCACCGCATGCCCGAGGCCCAGGGAGCGGGGCTGGCGGACATAGGAAAAATCCATGTCGCCCGGGTTCATGGAGCGCACCAGTTCCAGCAATTTTTCCTTGCCGGCGGCCTCCAGCTCGGTTTCGAGTTCGTAGGCCGTGTCGAAATGGTCTTCAATGGCGCGTTTATTGCGTCCGGTGACAAAAATCATGTGACGGATGCCTGCTGCATAGGCTTCCTCGACGGCGTACTGGATCAGTGGTTTGTCAACCACCGGCAGCATCTCCTTGGGCTGGGCCTTGGTGGCCGGCAGAAACCGTGTCCCCAAGCCTGCCACCGGGAATACGGCCTTTTTTAGTGTGACTTTTTGCATCGACTTTTAAAAGGTAAAGGGCTAAAGTGTTGCGTAGTTAACACAGCGGTGGGGTCGGACAAATGCCCGATTTGGGGTGGGAAACCACACAAGGGTGAGCTGCAAAAGAAAAAAAGGATACCTCGGTGGACATCTTACTTCTCGATGCATTGGTACCAGAGGCGATGGCCTGGCTGGAGTCACGCCACAGCGTGGAATACCGCCCCGAACTTGCGGACGATCTGGTCGCGCTGCGCAACCTGGCTTACAAGACCCGCGGCATTGTTTTCCCGCGCCAGACGGTCGTCACCCGGGAATTTCTCGATTTTGTGCCCAAGCTCAAGGCCGTGGGGCGTCTGCACGTGGGCACCGACAACACCGACCTCGAAGCCTGCAAGGAACGCGGGATAAAGGTGATTCATGCCAGCAGCGCCAATGTGCGTTCGAACGCCGAATACCTGCTCAGCA
>CBFGNA010000467.1:0-2569 GCA_965650045.1 uncultured Polaromonas sp. | reverse complement strand
CCAGCTCGAAAGCATCATCAACGCCGCCTGGGACGACCGCGCGAACCTGTCGCCGCAGGCCGCTTCGAAAGAAATCCAGGACGCGGTGGAACACACCATCGCCGAACTCAACGCCGGCCGCCTGCGCGTGGCCACGCGCCAGGGCGTGGGCCAGTGGACCACGCACCAGTGGATCAAGAAGGCCGTGCTGCTGAGCTTCCGCCTCAAGGACAACGTGATGATGCGCGCCGGCGACCTCGGCTTTTTCGACAAGGTGTCGACCAAGTTCGCGCACCTGAGCGAAGAGGAAATGAAAGCCAGCGGCGTGCGCGTGGTGCCACCCGCCGTGGCGCGCCGCGGCAGCTACATCGCCAAGGGCGCCATCCTGATGCCCAGCTACGTCAACATCGGCGCCTATGTCGATGAAGGCTCCATGGTCGATGCCTGGGCCACGGTCGGCAGCTGCGCGCAGGTCGGCTAAAACGTGCACCTGTCCGGCGGCGTCGGCCTGGGCGGCGTGCTGGAGCCGCTGCAGGCGAATCCGACCATCATCGAGGACAACTGCTTCATCGGCGCCCGCTCCGAAATCGTCGAAGGTGTGATCGTCGAGGAAAACTCGGTGGTTTCCATGGGCGTCTACATCGGCCAGAGCACACCGATCTATGACCGCGACGCCGACACCGTGACCTACGGCCGCATTCCGGCCGGCTCGGTCGTGGTCTCGGGCAACCTGCCCAAGGCCGGCGGCAAATATTCGCTGTACTGCGCCGTGATCGTCAAGCGTGTGGACGCCAAGACCCGTGCGACCACCAGCCTGAACGACCTGCTCCGCGACTAGACATGGCCCCCACGCTTGTCGCTTCGCGTACTGCGCTGCCCCCCGAGGGGGCTGTGCTTGCTTGGGGCGGCCCGGCGCGGCGCACGATGGCCCTCACTGACTGATTGACTGATCGGAACCGACATGAATGCGCCGACCATGAGCACGATGGAACGTATCCTGCGTTTGATGGCCGAAAAAAAGGCCTCTGACGTTTACCTGTCGGCGCACTCGCCGGCGCTCATCAAGATCAACGGTGAGGCGATACCGATCAACAACCAGATCCTGCCGCCGGATGCGCCGCGCAACCTGCTGGCCGAGGTGCTGCCGCCCGAGAAAATCGAGGAAATGGAAGAGCTCGGCGAGCTCAACATGGCCTTCCCGCTGGCTGGCGTGGGCAACTTCCGCATCAGCGGCTTCAGGCAGCGTGCCACCTACGCGGCGGTGATCCGCTATGTGCCCAGTGAGATACCGCTGCTGTCCAGCCTCAATGTACCGCCCATCCTGGCCGACCTGATCATGGAAAAACGCGGCCTGCTGCTGATGGTCGGCTCCACCGGCGCCGGCAAAAGCACCACGCTGGCGGCCATGATGGACCACCGCAACAGCACGCAGCCAGGCCACATCCTGACCATCGAGGACCCGGTCGAGTTCCTCTTCACCAACAAGCGTTCGGTGGTCAACCAGCGCGAGGTTGGCAGCGACACACAGTCGCTGCAGGTGGCGCTGAAAAACGCGCTGCGCCAGGCGCCCGACGTGATCCTGATCGGCGAGATCCGCGACCGCGAAACCATGTCGGCAGCGATTGCCTATGCCCAGTCCGGCCACCTGTGCCTGGCCACCATGCACGCCAACAACAGCTACCAGGCGCTCAACCGTATCCTGAGCTTTTACCCGGTGGAAGTGCGCAGCACCATGCTGGGCGACCTCGGTGCGGCCATGAAAGCCATCGTGTCTCAGCGCCTCTTGCGCACCCAGGCCGGCGGCCGCGCGCCGGCGGTCGAGGTCATGCTCAACACCAAGCTGATTTCCGAACTCATCGAAAAAGGCGACTTCTCCGGCGTCAAGGAAGCCATGGAAAAGTCCATGGCCGAGGGCTCGCAGACCTTCGAGCAGGACATCGCCAAGCTGATCGTCAGCGGGGTGGTCACCCGCAAGGAAGGCCTGCTGCATGCCGACTCGCCGACCAACCTGATGTGGCGGCTGGAAAACGACTTTGCGGCGGCCGCCAAGGCGGAAGAGCCCGAAGAAGATCCGGACGACGAACCCTCGTTCACCGAGATCACCCTGGACGTCAAACATTGAATATGGCCCCCACGCTTTGCACTGTGTGTCATGCGCTGCCCCCCGAGGGGGCTGGCCTTGCTTGGGGCAGCCCGGCGCTGCGGCCTGCTCGTCCGAGAAGTAGCTTCCCGGGCCCCCGACCGTGAGTCGCACCCTCGCCCTCACCGAGCAGCTGATTTCGCGTCCGTCCGTCACGCCCGACGACGCGGGCTGCCAGGCCATCCTGATCGCCCGGCTGGCGCCGCTGGGATTCGAATGCGAAACCATCGTCAGCGGCCCGGACCACTTCCGGGTCACCAACCTGTGGGCCAAATTCAAGGGTTTTGAGCCTCCAGCCCCCGTCGGACAAGGGCAGGAAGCTCCTGATTTGATAGCAAACCGGGTGCCACAGACGCTGGTCTTCGCCGGTCACACCGACGTGGTGCCGACCGGCCCGCTGGAGCAATGGACCAGCCCGCCCTTCTCACCCACCCATCGCGACGGCGTGTT
>CBFGNA010000466.1:0-2574 GCA_965650045.1 uncultured Polaromonas sp. | reverse complement strand
GCCCTTGGCATCCAGAAAACTCACCAGCGCCTCGCCGACCGCCAGTTCGGTGATGGCGGTTTCGATGTCGAGACCGGGCTTTTGCCGCATGGTCTGGGCCGTCGCCTTGACGGCTTTCTGATCGCGCGGCGTGAAAGCGCGCAGCGCGTGCTGCACGCGGTTGCCGAGCTGGGCCAGCACCGAATCGGGAATGTCCAGCGGGTTCTGCGTGACGAAATAAACGCCCACGCCCTTGGAACGCACCAGCCGCACGACCAGTTCGATGCGCTCGATCAGCGCCTTGGGTGCGTCGGTAAACAGCAGATGCGCCTCGTCGAAGAAAAACACCAGCTTGGGCTGATCCGGGTCGCCGATTTCGGGCAGTTGCTCGAACAGCTCGGACAACATCCACAACAAAAACGTGGCGTACAGGCGCGGCGAGTTCATGAGCTTGTCGGCGGCCAGGATGTTGATCACTCCCTTGCCATCGACCGTCTGCATGAAGTCGCTGATGTTGAGCATGGGTTCGCCGAAGAACTTGTCGCCGCCCTGGGTTTCGATCTGCATCAGGCCGCGCTGGATGGCGCCCACGCTGGCCGCGCTGATGTTGCCGTATTCGGTGGTGAACTTGCTGGCGTTGTCGCCCACATGTTGCAGCATGGCGCGCAGGTCTTTCAGGTCCAGCAGCAACATGCCGGCGTCGTCGGCAATCTTGAACACCAGGTTGATCACACCGGCCTGGGTGTCGTTGAGGCCCAGCATGCGGCCCAGCAGCAGCGGCCCCATGTCGGAGACGGTGGCGCGCACCGGGTGGCCCTGTTCGCCGAACACATCCCACAAGGTGGTGGGGCAGGCCAGCGGCTCGGGCTTTTCAATCCCGCGTTCCTTCAGCACCGCGCCCATTTTTTCGCCGATGCTGCCAGCCTGGCTGATGCCGGCCAGGTCGCCCTTGACGTCGGCCATGAAAACCGGCACGCCGATTTTCGAGAAGTTTTCGGCCAGGGTCTGCAGGGTCACGGTCTTGCCGGTGCCGGTGGCGCCGGTGATCAGGCCGTGGCGGTTGGCCAGCGCCGGCAGCAGTTCGCAGGTGGTGGAGGCATTCCGGGCAATCAAAAAGGGCTCGGCCATGGGGTGTCCTGTCGTTCAAAAAGTAAAATGCGGTTTGTAGATTAAATCAATTCCAAAGGATTTCCGTGGCCGGTCACAGCAAATGGGCGAATATTCAGCACCGCAAGGGACGCCAGGACGAGAAGCGCCAGCGTATCTGGACCCGTGTGATGCGCGAAATCATGGTGGCCGCGCGCATGGGTGGCGGCGACCTGGGCACCAATCCGCGGCTGCGGCTGGCGGTGGACAAGGCCAAGGCGGCCAACATGCCCAATGAAAACGTCAAGTACGGCATTGCCAAGGCCACCGGCAGCCTGGAAGGTGTGCATTACGAGGAAGTCCGTTACGAAGGTTACGGCATTGGCGGCGCGGCCATCATCGTGGATTGCATGACCGACAACAAGGTCCGTACCGTGGCCGAAGTGCGGCATGCGTTTTCCAAATACGGCGGCAACATGGGCACCGAAGGCTCGGTGGCTTTCCAGTTCAAGCACTGCGGGCAGCTGATTTTTGCGCCCGGCACCAGCGAAGACAAGATCATGGAAGTGGCGCTGGAGTCCGGCGCCGACGATGTGATCACCCATGACGACGGCGCCATCGAGGTGCTGACGCCCTATACCGACTTTGAGGCCGTCAAGAACGCCCTGGAAGCCGCCGGCCTGACGCCAGAGGTCGCCGAAGTGACGATGCGCGCCGACAACATGATCGAGCTGTCCGGCGCCGATGGCGAAAAAATGCAGCGGCTGCTGGACATTCTGGAGGATCTGGACGATACCCAGGACGTCTTCCACAACGCCGCGATCTCGGAATAAAAATCAAACAATGAAAGTTCCCGCATGAAAGTTTTAGTGGTTGGCGGCGGCGGCCGTGAACACGCGCTGGCCTGGAAGCTGGCGCAATCCCCCAAGGTTCAGGCTGTGTATGTGGCGCCCGGCAACGGGGGAACCGCGCTGGACGCGCGCCTGGAAAACATCGCCATCACCGACGTGAAGGCGCTGCGTGAATGGGCGCTGGCCGAAAAGATCGCGCTGACCGTCGTTGGCCCGGAGCAGCCGCTGGCGGCCGGCATTGTGGATGAGTTCCGCCTGCATGGCTTGCGCGTGTTCGGGCCGACCAAGGCGGCGGCGCAGCTGGAAAGTTCCAAGGCCTTTTCCAAGGCCTTCATGAAGCGCCACGGCATTCCGACGGCCGAGTACGAAACTTTCACCGACGCGGCCGCGGCCCACGCCTATGTGGACGAGAAAGGCGCGCCGATTGTGGTCAAGGCCGACGGCCTGGCCGCCGGCAAGGGGGTGGTCGTGGCGATGAGCCTGCACGAAGCCCATGAAGCGATTGAATTCATGCTGGCACCCGACCCGAGTTTCAACCCGCTGGGCGTGACGCACAACGCCGGTGGTGCACGCGTCGTGATTGAGGAGTTTCTCGAAGGCGAGGAAGCCAGTTTCATCGTCATGTGCGACGGGAAAAACGTCGCCGCCATGGCGACCA
>CBFGNA010000465.1:0-2577 GCA_965650045.1 uncultured Polaromonas sp. | reverse complement strand
ATACACAGTCTGCTTGTTGAACAACACCTCCAGGATGTTGGTCGGGCCGTAGCGGTCGCCCATGGCCAGTGGCCCGAGCGGGTAACCCAATCCGAGCGTGACGGCCGTTTCCAGATCTTTGGGCGTGCAGATGCCCTGCTGGCAGATGTCGCTGGCGATGTTGACGATGGTGGCCACCACACGCTGGGTCACAAAGCCGCCGCTGTCGCGGATCACACTGACGGCCTTGCCGTCGCGTGCAAACAGCGCGTGTGCGGCATCGCGCATGTCAGTCCGGGTGGCGGGGTTGGTCGCCAGCACGCGCCGCTTCGTCGCCGCATCGTCAATCAGCATGTCGATGCCCACGGTACGCGCCGGATCCAGGCGCTCGACCACCGCGACGGTGGTGATGTCAAAACCCAGCGGTGCCACCAGCACCAGGGCATTCATCGACGGCGAAGCGCCGGTTTCGATGCTGGCGCCGAGATCCTTGAGCAGTTGCAGCAGTTCGGAACGGCGCGCGGCGCGCGGGGAAACCCAGACCGGCGGCATGTCGGCCACGGCGGGCACCGGCGGCTCTGGCGCGACCTGCGCGGCGCCGTCCACGTAGCGGTAAAACCCTTCACCGGTTTTGCGGCCCAGCATGCCGCCGGCCAGGCGTTGCGCGGTGATGACGCTGGGGCGGTAACGCGGCTCATCGTAATACTGCTGGTACACCGATTCCATGACGGGGTGCGACACGTCCAGCGCGGTCAGGTCCATCAGCTCGAAAGGCCCCAGCTTGAAGCCGGCCTGGTCCTTGAGGATGCGGTCTATGGTGGCGAAGTCCGCAATGCCTTCACTGACGATGCGCAAGGCCTCGGTGCCATAGCCGCGCCCGGCGTGGTTGACGATGAACCCCGGGGTGTCCTGGGCCATCACCGGCGTGTGCCCCATCTGGCGCGCATAGATCGCCAGCGCGTCGCAGGTGGCGGTGCTGGTCTTCAGTCCGGCAATGACCTCCACCACCTTCATCAAGGGAACGGGGTTGAAAAAATGGTAGCCGGCAAACCTTCCGGGGTGTTTCATGCCCGCAGCGATGGCGGTGACAGACAGGGAGGAGGTGTTGGTCGCCAGAACGGCTTGCGGAGAAACAACACCCTCCAGCGACTCAAACAGTGATTTTTTAACATCCAGACGTTCTACAACCGCCTCGACGATGAGGTCGCAGTCGGACAGGGCTTCAAGGGTGGCCGCTGGCAGCAGGCGTGCGCTGTACGCGGCAGCGGTGGCCGCGTCAAGCCGGCCCTTGCTGACCAGTTTGCCCCACTGAAGACCGAGGGCCTCACGCGCTTTGTCGGCCGCGTCCGGCTGGGTGTCAAACATCCGGACCAGACTGCCGGCCTGGGCTGCGAGTTGGGCGATGCCCCGGCCCATGGCGCCCGTGCCCACGATGCCGACCGTTTTATAGAGTGCATTCATGGAAAAGTATTATCACGCAGGCCGGCGAGCCATTCTGTCTGCCAAACCAGTGCAATTTTGTCCCTCGCCAGCCATTTGCCAGCGCCCGCAGCCGCGGTAAACTGGATCAACAGGCTCATACGCCTTTCAGGCAGGAGCGCTCAACGTGGTTCCGCAGACGTCACTTGCGTTTGAGCTGCGCCGCTCTGGATTTCCGGGTCGGGCTGTGCGCATTGTTGTTGCCGGGGCTATGCCAGAATCCGCCAAGTGAATATCTTTCTACATCTGCTCAGCAAGCGCAGGCTTTTTGCCGGTGGCTTGAGCTTGTGCGCAACGGCAGGCGCACTGGCCGTTTCCCTGGGGCCGAATACCCACTCGGCCTTGCTGGGGCAGCCGCTGGATCTGTCCGTGAAGGTGATGCTGGACAAGGGCGATGATGCCAATGCGCTGTGCCTGGATGCCAGCATTTTCTATGTGGACCGGCAGGTGGACAAATCGCAGGTTCATGTCTCTGCCGAGAGGTCTGCCAATTTGCAGGAATCCGTGATTCGCATTCGCGCCGACACGCCTGTTGACGGACCGGTGGTGACGGTTCACCTGCGCGCCGGATGTGCGCAGCAGACGCTGCGGCGTTATGTCGTGCTGGCAGCAGCCAAGCCGCGCGCGGCCGGCGGGGAGGCGTCGGCCATACAACTCGTCGCCGCTCCTTCGGCTCAGGACGGCAGCGCGAGGAATCCGGAACAGGACCAGGAACTGCGCCAGGTGCGAGAAGATCTGGCGAGGGCGCAAACGACACTCGCCGAAGTCAAGGAACAGCTTCAGCTGGTGCAGGGCCAGGGTTTTCGCAAGGAACTGGTGTATGGCGTGGTGGGCATGTTGTGCTTTACCTTTGCCGGCCTGCTGTTTCTGTTGCGCCAACGCCCGCGCGAGACGGGCTTGAGCAGTTCCGGATCGGCTTTGTTGCCCGAATCGACCATAGGCAGCGGCCCGGGCTCCCAGCCCGGCATCCGGGAGTCGCTGTTCGACGAGCTCAAGCGCCGGCCGCCGCCGGCAAGCCGGCCCTCGGACAGCCTGCCGCCACTGGCCCGTCAGGACCGCGCCAAATTTTCGGTGAGCGTGCCCTTTGTTCCCCGCACCGTCCGCGTGCCGGAGATCTTT
>CBFGNA010000464.1:0-2580 GCA_965650045.1 uncultured Polaromonas sp. | reverse complement strand
CGCAACCCACACGCATGCGCTGCTCCTCGACACCGTTGACGATGGGTGCGCGGCCGGCCTGGATCACAATCTGCGAGCCGCCATCAATGGTGAATTCCACTGCCTTCTTGTTGCCCAGCGACTGCATCATGTCCATGGTGACGCGGCCTTCTTTCTTGCTGCCGCCGGTCAGGTGGTGCACGCCGCCCAGAGACAGCATCTGCGAACCATATTCCGCAGTGGTGACATGACCCACCACCTCGCCCTTGCAGCGCACATTGGCCTGCTCGGCCCCCAGAAAACGGTCGGTGTCTATCTTCACCTTGAGGCTGCAGTAGCTGAAGATGCCTTCGGTCACCACGGTGACCATGTCCACGCCGTCCACTTTGGACGACACGATAAAAGGAGCCGGCTTGTAGTCGGGGTAGGTGGTTGAGGAGCCGACGCCGGTCACGAACACCTCATCGGCCAGCAGCAGGTCACCGCTCCACGAAGCCGGCGCGGGCAGCGCCTGCGGCGCATCGGCAGGCGCCTCGCGCCCGGCGAACGCCACCACCCGGGCCTCGGAATCCGACAGCGTGCGGCGCAGCAGCAGCACCGGATCGACGCGGATCAGGGTGCCGCTGCGGTTCGCATACCGGTCGCAGGCGCCGGTGCGGCCATCAGAGATCTGGCACAGCACCGGGCAGGCGTTGCACTCGATTTTCTCGCTGTTCATGCGCTCGTTGCGCGGCCTGGCTTTTTCCAGCACCTGGGCAAAAGCCGGCGCATCCATACCTGGCAAGCCGTCCGTCTTGGTGTGTTCCGTCATCGTGTTCGCCTCGTGTCGCGTCTTGTCGCCTCAGACCAGCCATCGTGGTGCATCAACACCAATGTAGTGCACGCTTAATTCAAATGTTGCATTTACTACATTAAAAATCAATGTAGCGCATGGGATTTCCCAAAGCAATAGCAATTTCCCGGCCATACAAAAATTTTTTGAAAAAATGTTGTGATTGCTTAATTTTCATGTTGTGTTCACTACATTAATATGGCACATTGGGTACTTGCCCCGGCCATGTTCCGACGGGGCCGCGCCGACAAAAGACAATGAAAATCCCGCCGTGACCACCCCTTCTTCCCATGCCAATACATTGATGGCGGCGAGCCCAGGGCCTTGCCGGCACGTCACGCGCGGCTATCGGCCAAGGCCCGGGATGTCTTGTCGCGCGGCCCACGCTCCGGAGGCGGCACAATCACGGGGTAAACCGGCACGCGGGCGGAAGGGTTCCCACCCTGCCGGCCGCCTCCACTGATCAACAACTTTCCAAGCTTCCACCATGAGCGCTTTCAACGAAGAAACAGTATTGTCCGTCCACCACTGGACAGACAAGCTGTTCACGTTCACCACCACCCGCGACACCTCGCTGCGGTTCAGCAACGGCCACTTCACCATGATCGGCCTGCGCGTCAACGACAAGCCCCTGCTGCGTGCCTACAGCATCGTGAGCCCGAACCATGAGGAGCACCTGGAATTCCTCAGCATCAAGGTGCAGGACGGCCCGCTGACCTCGCGGCTGCAGCACGTGAAAGTCGGTGACAAGATCATCGTCGGGCGCAAACCGACCGGCACGCTGGTGATCGACTACCTGTTGCCGGGCAAACGCCTGTACCTGTTGTCCACCGGCACCGGCCTGGCGCCTTTCATGAGCATCATCCGCGACCCGGAAACCTATGAGCGCTTCGAGCAGGTGGTGCTGGTGCACGGCGTGCGCCAGGCCGACGAGCTGGCCTACCACGACCTGGTGGTCGAGCACCTGCCGCAGCACGAGTTTCTGGGCGAACTGATCTCCAAACAGCTGCTGTATTACCCGACCGTGACGCGCGAAAGTTACCGCAACATGGGCCGCGTCACCGACCTGATGGAAAGCGGCAAGATGTTTGAGGACCTGAAGCTGCCGCCACTGGACCCTGCCAGCGACCGGGTGATGATTTGCGGCAGCCCGGGCATGCTCAAGGACCTGAAACACATGCTGGAACAAAAGGGCTTCCAGGAGGGCAACACGTCCAAGCCCGGCGATTTCGTGATCGAGCGCGCATTCGCTGAGCAGTAAGGCAGGGCACCGCTCACCCCAGCCGGAAGCCAACGACCCAGCCATGACCGTCAAACCCGTCAGCATTGCCAAGCCGGCGAAAGCGGCTCCAGCCCGGCGAGCCCGCACCCCTGCGGGCCGCCTCGCGTCAGCCAAACGGCCGGGCGTGCGCGAACAGGCGGCGCAGACCACACGCGACAACATCCTGCGCGCCGCCACCAAGGTCTTTGCACGTTACGGCTACGACGGCGGCAGCGTGGAAAAAATCTCCCAGTCGGCCAAATCCTTCGACCGGATGATTTATTACTACTTCGGCAGCAAGGAGGGTTTGTTCATCGAGGTGCTGGAAGACATGTACCGGCGCATGAACGACGCCGAGCTGGAACTGACGCTGGATATCGAGCAGCCGGTGGAATCGCTCAAGGATGTGATTAATTTTGTCGTCAGTTATTACAGCAGGAACCCCGAGTTCATCACGCTGCTCAACACCGAGAACCTGCACCGCGGCAAGCATATTTCCAAATCGGCC
>CBFGNA010000463.1:0-2582 GCA_965650045.1 uncultured Polaromonas sp. | reverse complement strand
ATTCCGGGTTTGGATTGCGCAGCTTCGCGAGGTACGTCGTGCGCGGTTCCGTGTTCAGTTCGCCGAGCAGCGCGTAATTGAGTGGCGACGCCTTCCGCGCAATGACCTCGCTTGTCGGATCGTTGAGGTCACCGAAGGTGATCGCCCTCGTCGGACAGACCGCCTGGCAGGCGGTGACCACTTCGCCGTCCCGAATGCGGCGGTTCTCCTTGTCCGCCTCGATGCGCCCGTTGGCGATCCGCTGCAGGCAGTAATTGCACTTTTCCATCACGCCGCGCATGCGCACGGTCACCTCCGGGTTCCGCTGGCCCTTGAGGCTCTCGGCGTGCTCGTCGGTGTATTGCAGGAAGTTGAAGCGCCGGACCTTGTACGGACAGTTGTTCGAGCAGAACCGCGTGCCGACACAGCGGTTGTAGACCTGCACGTTGATGCCTTCGGAGTCGTGCACCGACGCTTCGACCGGGCACACGACTTCGCAGGGTGCGCGCTGGCATTGCATGCACGGTACCGGCTGGAAGTGCGTGCTCCATACCGAGACACCCGCCGCCAAAACAGCGGCGAAGCATTGAGTGCAGCCCTGAGGCGCTCACTGCGCGCTTTGCGGCTTGTCGCCACCGTCGTCTTCACGCTGGCGGGGCTGATGCAAGGCGCCCGTGCCGTCGATCTCAAGGACTTCCTCGCCCTGCCCCAGCCCGCGCCCACGCAGCAAATCAGCTACGGCGCGGCGCAAAGCCAGGGCATTGACGTGTTCTTGCCCGAGGGCAAAGGTCCGCACCCGGTGGCCATCCTGATCCATGGCGGTTGCTGGTCGGACTTTCCCGGCGCGGGGCGTGAGCAGCTGCGGGCGCTGGCGGCCGACTGGGCCCGGCGCGGGGTGGCCGTGTGGAGCATTGGCTACCGGCGCGCCAACGAGGCCGGTGGCGGCTACCCGAACCTGTACCTGGATGTCGCCACGGCGGTGGACCGGCTGCGCAGCGAAGCGCCTGGGCTCGGCATCGACATGCGGCGCAGTGTGCTGGCTGGTCATTCGGCGGGCGGGCACCTGGCGCTGTGGGCGGCGTCACGCACACGCTTGCCGGCGGGCAGCCCGCTGCGCCAGGCAGGCGAATCGCTGCCCGTTCGCGGCGTGGTCAGCATCGCGGGGGTGGGCGACCTGGCGGCATTTGCGCCGCGCCTGCCTGGCAGTTGCGGGCGCGGCATTCTGGAGCGGTTGATGGGCAGCGGCAGCGACCCGTATGCCGATGTGTCGCCGGCCCGCCTCGGCTTGCCCGACAGAGTCCGGTCGGTGGTGATGGTCAGTGCCACGGACGACGGCATCGTGCCGCTGCGCGCTGCGCGTGACTACCGCCAGGCGCTGCCCGCCGAGGCCGCCGCGCGCGTGCGCCTGCGCGACGTCACAGGTGCCGGTCACTTTGATCTGGTGACGCCGGGCACACCGGCTTTTGAGGCGGTGTTTGAAGAAGTGCAGCGCCTGCTTCAATAGAGTTTTCTATAAGCCAAAACGGCCTCCAGCCCCCGTCCAGCAAGCGCAGTCAGCTATCAATTCGCTAGCAACTGCAGGCTCAGCCGCGCGCCACCGGCTTGCGGTGGCACGTCTTGGGAAACGAACTGGATGAAGACTTTCAACCGCGGGAACTGACTGAAGAAGTCGGCGCGTGGGCAGCGTCATCCGGCCACAAGGCCTTCCGATACGCAGACAAAACCGCCCTCCGCAGAGGGCGCAGACCTTCAGCGCCTTGGGCTAACATTGGTTTCCGATCAGGCAAACGGGAAGCAGAGGCCGTCTTTGACCAATCAGTTAGCCAAAGCCGATGCGCAAACGCTGGGTGCGAGTTGCATAGAGTTCATACAGCCACCGCCGGGCAACTGCGCCGGATTTGTGGCTTGGTGGCTGCGTAGCCGTTATGTCGATAAAGTCTTCTGGTCCGGCAAACGGTTTTCGCAGCAGGGGCCAGATGGACCCTACGTGCAAACCGCGGTCGGCCTGTCCAAAAGCGCGGCCTTGCAGGCTGAGTTTGTCGGCAACAACAAACATCGCGACTACATCACAGAACGAAGGCGCGGCGACAAACCGCTGAAGATCAGCGAAAACTCTTCTCCCAAGTTCGTGTCGGCCGACGCTCTGGAAGACGTGTCCGTCACGGGCGACGACGCTGTGACGATGCAGCACACCTTCAGGCACGTCTGTAACCAGGGTTGGGGCGCAAGAATCTGCATCAGAACCGCGAATGGCAGCCACGACATCGCCCTGGAAACCTCGCAATTTCCGGCTTACTTTGATCCCAATCTCGGCGAATTCACGTTCATCACGCCCGACGATTTATGCCTTTGGTGGGCAATTTGTTATGGCCGGCGTCAGCAGTACCCGAACAGCGCGTTCGGCCTGTTTGGTACCCAATTTACTATTGAATACTATTCTCGCTGACCAGCTTTCTGAGGCGCTGTAAAAGGTTCCCAGCCCATGACTGTTATGCGCTGACAGCTATTAAATACGGAGCAAAAGCCACACACAGGGCCCTGCTTTCGGCCAGGGCCTCTTCGGCCGATGCGCTAGCCGATGCGCAGCGCTTCGACCGCGCGGC
>CBFGNA010000462.1:0-2582 GCA_965650045.1 uncultured Polaromonas sp. | reverse complement strand
CCGCCATCAAGAGTGAAGGCCAAAGCGCCGAAGAAGAACTCGCCGAAGCGATCCGCCGTCTGGCCGAAAGCAAAACGGCCACCGCCGACGTGAAATAAGGACAGCTTCATGGAATTCCTCATCACCAACTTCGCCCCCATCATGTTTGTGGGGCTGATCTTTTTCCTGCTGTTCGGTTTTCCGGTGGCATTCAGTCTGGGCGCCTGCGGCCTGTTTTTTGCGTTTATCGGCATTGAGCTGGGTGTCCTGCCCGAGGCGCTGATGCAGGCCTTGCCGCTGCGCATTTTTGGCATCATGCAAAACGATACCCTGCTGGCCATTCCCTTCTTCACCTTGATGGGACTGGTGCTCGAACGCAGTGGCATGGCCGAAGACCTGCTGGAAACCATCGGTCAGGTGTTCGGCCCGATCCGCGGCGGACTGGCGCTGGCTGTGGTTTTTGTCGGCGCGCTGCTGGCCGCCACCACAGGCGTGGTGGCCGCTTCCGTGATTTCCATGGGCCTGATTTCCCTGCCCATCATGCTGCGCTACGGCTATGACCGGCGGATCGCCGCCGGTGTGATTGCTGCCTCCGGCACGCTGGCGCAAATCATTCCGCCCTCGCTCGTGCTGATCGTGCTGGCTGACCAGCTGGGCCGCAGTGTCGGCGAGATGTACAAGGGCGCCTTCATTCCTGGTTTCATGCTGATGGCCATGTATGCGGGATATGTCGTCCTGCTGGCCTTCGTCAAGCCGAAATGGGTGCCAGCCCTGCCGCCAGAAGCCCGGACACTGCGCGAACCCAACGGCAAAAGCGGCATGCTCTCACTGGGCGTTCTCACGGCGCTTTGCGTGGTCGTGGCCGTCTACGTCGGTGAGCACTATGCCGCAGTCCTGTCCATGGTCAGCGGCCACCAGGTCGACAAGGTCGCCACGGACGAGGTCATCGTGGTGTCCATGTGCGGCGGCGTGATCCTCGCGCTGCTTGCAGCCATCGTCAACAAAGTGACGCGCATGGGCCTGCTCTCTCGCATGGCCGAACGGGTGACCTTTGTGCTGATCCCTCCCCTGCTGCTGATTTTCCTGGTGCTGGGCACGATTTTCCTCGGCGTGGCCACGCCCACCGAGGGCGGCGCCATGGGCGCGCTGGGCGCACTGATTCTTGCGGGGGCACGCGGGCGCATCACCTTTGCGCTGCTCAAGCAGGCGCTGATGACGACCACCAAGCTGTCGTGTTTTGTGCTGTTCATCCTGATCGGGTCCACCGTCTTCAGCCTGACCTTCCAGGGCGCCGACGGCCCGCGCTGGGTCGAGCACCTGCTGTCCGACCTGCCCGGAGGCCAGCTGGGTTTCCTGATCCTGGTCAATGTGCTGATTTTCTTCCTGGCGTTTTTCCTGGACTTCTTTGAACTGTCCTTCATCGTGGTGCCCTTGCTGGCGCCGGTCGCAAACAAGCTGGGCATTGACCTGATCTGGTTTGGTGTTTTGCTGGCCGTGAACATGCAGACCTCCTTCATGCACCCGCCGTTCGGTTTCGCCCTGTTCTATCTCCGAAGTGTGGCCCCCACCAAGGAGTACACCGACAAGGTCACCGGCGAGCTGATTCAGCCGGTCAAAACCACGCAGATTTACTGGGGCGCCATCCCGTTCATCACGATACAGCTGGTCATGGTCGCGCTGATCATTGCCTTCCCGCAACTGGTGTCGAGCGGGCTGGATAAAAAAGAGGTGTATGACATGGACAAGATCCAGCAGCAGATGGAGGCCAACATGCCCCCACCCATTGCCACGGAAGACCCGTCCGCACCGGAGATGCCCAACGCCGATCCGGCAGCGCCAGGGGCGGAGGAGCCCGCGGCGCCAGGCACGGCAGCCCCTGCGGAGGACGATCCCCTGAAAGCCTTGCAGGACTCGATGTCGGCGCCGGCCAAAAAGTAAGCACGTCGCCCGCAACCCTTTCGGGCACATGCTGCGACGCATGGCCCGTGCAAGTAAAAAGCCCTGGTTCGCCAGGGCTTTTTTTCGTTCAGCCGCTGGTCGGGTGCATGCCTGACAGTGGCCAGCGGCAGGACTTGCTGCACGCACCCAGGCCCGCACCCGGACCGCCGTGGCAACGCTTCCGGCACAAGCGTTGGCCCATGAAAAAAGCCCCGCGATGCGGGGCTTTTTTACAGAGGACCCCGCACCATGCAGGGCGAGGGACCGGCTGTCCTTACAGCTTCAGGGTAGCCATGAAGTTGTCGAAACGGTTTTCCGCAAAACGGAACCACAGCACCTGGTCGCGCTGGAAGGTGCGCATGTCGGCGTAGATTTTTTTCCACTCCGGGCTTTTTGCATTGTTTTCTTCGTAGACCTGCAGGGAAGCCTTGTAAGAAGCGGCCAGCACAGCTTGCGGGAAAGGCAGCACCTTGGTCTTGGCAGCCACCAGTTGCTTGAGCGCGATGGGGTTGCGGGCGTCGTACTTGGCGAGCATGTCCACCGAAGCCTGGGCCGCGGCGGCCTCAACAATGGCCTTGTTCTCGGGCGTCAGCGCGTCGAGGGCTTTCTTGTTGATGTAGAAGTCGACCTCAGGGCCACCCTCCCACCAGCCAGGGTAGTAGTAG
>CBFGNA010000461.1:0-2587 GCA_965650045.1 uncultured Polaromonas sp. | reverse complement strand
GAAGATCCTCAGCGCTGCCGAGTTCGCCACTTGGAAGGCCCGCAGCGCGCGCTGGCCCGAGCGCGGCCTGCGTTACCTGGCCACGCGCTTTTCCGCCAAAGAAGCTTTCAGCAAAGCCATCGGCCTGGGCATGCGTTTGCCCATGACCTGGCGCAACTGCGAGATCGCCAAGGCGGCCAGCGGCAAGCCGGAGATCGTGCTGCACGGCGAGCTCAAGGCGTGGTTCGAGGCCCAGGGCCTGACCGCCCACGTCACCGTCACCGACGAAACCGATTACGCCGCAAGTTTTGTGGTGGTAGAGAAAAATCCGCTCTAGCCCTTGCTGGATGCGCGCAAGCAGCTATCAAATCAATAGTAAATCAAAGACTTTTTTATGAACCAACACGCCCCCCTTATCATCGACATCGCCGGTACCAGCCTGAGCAAGACCGACAAGCAGCGCCTGAAACACCCGCTGACCGGCGGCATCATCCTGTTCGCCCGCAACTGGGAGAACCGCGCGCAGCTCAGCGCCCTGTGCAGCGAGATCAAAAAAATACGCAAGGACCTGCTGATCTGTGTCGACCATGAAGGCGGCCGCGTGCAGCGCTTCAAAACCGACGGCTTCACCCATTTGCCGCCCATGCGCGCGCTCGGTGAGTTGTGGCTGAAAGACGCGCTGGCTGCGACCAACGCCGCCACGGCCTGCGGTTATGTGCTGGGCGCCGAGCTGCGCGCCTGCGGCGTGGACTTCAGCTTCACGCCGGTGCTCGATCTTGACCATTCAGATGAGGCCCCCACGCAGGCACAAATGCCTGCTGCCCCCCGAGGGGGCGCGGTCGGCTTGGGGCGGCCGGACGCATCCCGAAGCGGCGTCATCGGCGACCGCGCCTTTGCGCGCGACCCGCGCGTGGTGGCGCTGCTGGCCAAAAGCCTGATGCACGGCCTGCTGCAAAGCGGCATGGCCAACTGCGGCAAACATTTTCCCGGCCACGGTTTTGTCAAAGCCGATTCGCACATTGACATTCCGGTGGACAAGCGCAGCCTCAAAGCCATCCTGGCCGATGACGCCGCGCCCTACGACTGGCTCAACACCACGCTGACTAGCGTGATGCCGGCGCATGTGATTTATCCCAAGGTCGATGCGCGTCCGGCCGGTTTTTCAGAGCAGTGGCTGACCTACATCCTGCGCGGGCAGCTGGGCTTCGGCGGCGCGATTTTCAGCGACGACCTCAGCATGGCCGGCGCCCGTGTCATCGATGGCAAGGAAGTCAGCTACACCGAGGCGGCGATCACCGCGCTGACGGCCGGTTGCGACATGGTGCTGCTGTGCAACCAGTCGGTGGGCAAGGGCGAGGCGGTGGATGAGTTGCTCAACGGCATGGCTGAAGCCCAGCTCAAGGGACGCTGGGAGCCGCTGGAGTCCAGCGAACTGCGCCGTCTCGATTTGCTGCCGGTGACGCCCGCGCATGGCTGGGACGACCTGATGGTGCACCCGGCTTATATGCACGCCATGGGGCTGATCCCCTGATTCCCCCGGATTTACAAGCCTTTTATGCCGCCAGCCCTTGTCCGGCGGTCATGAGCAGCTCCTGAATTCATAGCAAATCGGAAGCTGAGGGCCACGGGCTGGCACCGCCCGCATCCACATGCGTGAGGAACAGGCGCAGGTCCAGCTCGAACTGGTGGTACTGCGGCTCCATGTGGGTGCAGAGCTGGTAGAAGGCCTTGTCGTGCGCCTTTTCCTTGATGTGCGCCAGCTCGTGCACCGTGATCATGCGCAAAAACTCCAGCGGCACCTCCTTGAACAGGGTGGCCACGCGGATCTCGCGTTTGGATTTGAGCTTGTTGCCCTGCACCCGTGAGATCGTGGTGTGCGTGCCCAGCGCGTGGGCGATCACATGCAGCTTGCTGTCGAAGGCCACCTTGCTCAGCGGCTCGGCGTTGCGCAGAAAACTGTTTTTGAGGTCCATCACGTAGTCGTACAGCGCCCGGTCGGTGCGTATGCCGTGGATGGCAGGATATTTTTTGTGCAGCAGCGCGCCCAGCTTGTCCTGCGCGACCAGCGCCCGCACCTGGTCCTGGAGGGTCTCGGGGTAACCCGTCAGGTAGTTCATGCGTGTGGAGTGGGGACGGTTGGCGGGCGAGCGGCGATTTTAGTCCTGCGCCTGTTTCTTGCTAAGCTTCCTGCATGAACACTGCTGCGCTTGCGGATACCTTGCCCGTGCCTGAGGGCCCCGACGGCCGGGCGCCGCGCATCAACCTCGCGCTGCAGGGCGGCGGGTCACACGGCGCCTTCACCTGGGGTGTGCTGGACGCGCTGCTGGCGGACGGGCGGCTGGACCTTGAAGGCATCAGCGGCACCAGCGCCGGCGCCATGAACGCCGTTGCGCTGGCGCACGGGTTTGCGCTGGCCCAGGGCAAACCGCGCGCCGAACGCCACGAGGCAGCGCGCCAGGCGCTGAACAGTTTCTGGAACGGCATTGTGGACATGGGCGCCTTGTCGTCATCGGTGTCAGCCTCCATGAGCAAGATGCAGCAGGCGCCCTTCGGCATGCTGTTCGGCATGATGGGCGGCGGCAACTGGGCCAGCACGCTCTGGGCTGAC
>CBFGNA010000460.1:0-2589 GCA_965650045.1 uncultured Polaromonas sp. | reverse complement strand
GGCCGTCCAGCATCATGTGGTCAAAGATGCGGTCGTGGCCGATGCGGATGCCGCTGCGGCCCTTGAGCAGCAAATGCGGCGCGTTGGTCATGCTTTCCATGCCGCCGGCCACCATCACGTCGCGGCTGCCGACCAGCAACTGGTCGTGCGCGAGCATCGTGGCTTCCATGCCGGAGCCGCACATCTTGGACAGCGTGACGGCGCCGGTGCTGGCGGGCAGGCCGCCCTTGAAACCGGCCTGGCGCGCGGGCGCCTGGCCCTGGCCGGCCATCAGGCAGTTGCCGAACAACACTTCATCGACTTTTTCGGGGGCAATGCCCGAGCGCTCGATGGCGGCCTTGATGGCGGCGCCGCCCAGGTCGTGGGCGGACAGGCTGACAAAGTCGCCCTGAAAGCCGCCCATGGGGGTGCGGGCGGCGCCGAGGATGACGACGGGATCGGCGGTGGATGTAGACATGGTTTTCTCCTTGAGGTTAGGTCAACTGGATCACGGTGCCGCGCTCTTCTTCGGCGACACGCAGGATGTACTTCTGGAATTGCGGATCCTCGCCGCGCAGCAGCAGCGGCAAGGCATTGAAAAAATTCTCGCGCTGGCACCACTCGCGCATGTAATCGTCCCAGCTGTTCCAGCGGCGCGCCTCGACGTCGGTCATGTGTTCACTCCAGGCGACGATGTAGGCGCGTTCGAACAGCGAGATCAGCATGTCGTAGATGATCATGGTGCGTTCGTTCTGCTCGGTCGTGGGGCTTTGCAGCGGCTCGTTGGTGCGCAGGTGCAGGTCAGGATTGCCCAGCACCACCTTGAGGAAGTCGTTGTAGGCGTCGGACAGCAACTGGTACGCCTCTTCCTCCTCGTTGTTGCGCTCCTTGCGCTGCTCCAGCATGAAGAAAAAGATCGCCACCGGCAGGGCCAGCGCCGTCACCACAAAACTTGCATATTCCCAGGCATCACGCATGCGGTCTCCTCAGTGCGTGCCGATGCGTTTGCGTTACGAAGCGCGGCGGCTGTCCCAGACACGTTCAACCGCGGCATGGTAAAGGTCGTCGAGTTCCGCAGGATCGGACACCGTCATCTTCAGGTCCTGCAGCAGGCCGTCGTGCACACCAAAGGCCCAGCCGTGAATGGCGACCTTCTGGCCCTTGGCCCAGGCATCGACCATGACGGTGCTGACGCAGACATTGACCACCTGCTCGATCACGTTCAGGTCGCACAGCGCGTTGGCGCGCACTTCGTCGGACAGGCTGTCCAGCAACTGCCGGTGGCGATGCCGCACGTCCTGGATGTGGCGGATCCAGTTGTCGGCCAGGCCGATGCGCGCGCCGTCCAGCGCCGCCTGGACACCGCCGCAGCCGTAGTGTCCGACCACCATGATGTGCTCGACCTTGAGCATATCCACCGCAAACTGGATGGACGACAGCGCATTGAGGTCCGAATGCACCACGATGTTGGCCACATTTCGATGGACAAACACTTCGCCCGGCTCCAGGCCAGTGATCTGGTTGGCGGGCACCCGGCTGTCCGAGCAGCCTATCCACATGTACTTGGGCTTTTGCTGCTTGACCAGGCTGGTGAAAAAGCCGGGGCGCTCGCGCTCCACCTGCTGGGCCCAGGCGCGGTTGTGGCTGAAAAGATCGGTGATGGAGGAAGTCATGATGCTATTGTGGCTCCTGCTGTTACATGGTTTCTGCAAAGAGTTCGCGGCCGATCAACATGCGGCGGATCTCGCTGGTCCCCGCCCCGATTTCATACAGCTTCGCGTCGCGCCAGAGCCGGCCCAGCGGGTAGTCGTTGATGTAGCCATTGCCGCCGTAGATCTGCACACCCTCGCCGGCCATCCAGGTGGCCTTTTCGGCGCACCAGAGGATGACCGATGCGCAGTCCTTGCGCACCTGGCGCACGTGTTCGGTGCCCAGCATGTCGAGGTTCTTGGCGACGGTGTAGGCAAACGAGCGCCCGGCCTGCAGCACGGTGTACATGTCGGCGACCTTGCCCTGGATCAGCTGGAACTCGCCAATGCTGGTGCCGAACTGCTTGCGGTCGTGGATGTAGGGCACCACGTTGTCCATGACGGATTGCATGATGCCCAACGGGCCACCCGTGAGTACCGCACGCTCGTAATCGAGACCGCTCATCAGCACTTTGGCGCCGCTGTTGAGGCCGCCCAGGATGTTTTGCGCCGGCACCTCGACGTTGCTGAACACCAGCTCACCGGTGTGCGAGCCGCGCATGCCCAGCTTGTCAAGCTTTTGCGCCACCGAAAAACCCTTCATGCCCTTTTCAATCAGGAAGGCGGTCACGCCGCGCGCGCCGAGTTCGGGTTCAGTCTTGGCATAGACCACCAGCGTGTCGGCATCCGGGCCGTTGGTGATCCACATCTTGCTGCCATTGAGCAGGTAGTAGCCGCCCTTGTCCTCGGCCTTGAGCTTCATGCTGATCACGTCGGAGCCGGCGCCCGGCTCGCTCATGGCCAGCGCACCCACATGCTCGCCACTGATCAGCTTGGGCAGGTACTTGGCTTTCTGCGCCTCGCTGCCGTTGCGGTTGATCTGGTTCACGCACAGGTTGCTGTGCGCGCCGTAGGACAGGCC
>CBFGNA010000459.1:0-2593 GCA_965650045.1 uncultured Polaromonas sp. | reverse complement strand
CAGAAGTGCCGCGCTCGCGGCGACGGTGCCTAACAGTGCCTTCAAGAACTTCATGGTGTTGTCTCCTGTTGATTTATGGAAAGGTCGCGGAAAAACGGGGTGCGAGGGCAAGCTCAGTCGCAGGTTCAGTCGATCTGCGCGCCCGAGCGTTTGACCAGCTCGGACCATTTCGAAATTTCAGCGCGGCCGAATGCCGCCAGTTCGTCGGGCTTCATGGTGCGCAGTTCCAACCCCTGGGCGCCCAGCTTGGCCACCACATCGGTGTTGGCCATGACCTGGGCAGCTGCGTCACGCAATTTCGCCAGCACCGGCGCCGGCGTGGCCGCAGGCGCGTACAACATGAACCACGCCACCAGGTCGAACTCGCCAGGGACCTGTTCGCTGATGGAAGGCACCTCGGGCGCCGCGGCACTGCGCTTGGTGCTGGAAGCGCCCAGCGCGCGCAGCTTGCCTGCCCTGATCTGAGGCAACACGGCGGCCGGGTGGTAGAACATGAATTGCACCTGCCCGGCCATCACGTCGGACATCGCCAGCCCGCCCTCCTTGTACGGCACATGCACCATCTCGCCGCCCAGGCGCGCCTTGAGCAGCTCGCCCGCCAGGTGGCCCGAGGTGCCGTTGCCGGCGGAGGCAAAACTCACGCCCCCGGGCCTGGCGGCCTGCGCTGCCAGGTCTTTCACCGACTTCAGGGGCGAGTTGGCAGCCACCACCAGCAGCGTCGGCGTATAGCCGGCAAAAACCACAGGCGCAAAGTCCTTGAGCGGGTCATAAGGCAGCCGCTTGTACAGCGAGGCATTGATGGCGTGTGTGCCCACGGTGCCCATGACAATGGTGTAGCCGTCGGCCGGCGACTTGGCCACCAGGTCAGAGCCGATCACGCCGCCGGCGCCCGCACGGTTTTCAACCACCACGGTCTGGCCCAAAGGCTTGCCCAGCGCCTCGGCAATCACGCGCGAAATGATGTCGGTGGTCGTGCCCGGGCCAAACGGCACCACCAGCTTGACAGGCCGCGACGGGTAATCCTGGGCCTGCGCAAGCGCCGGGGCCAGGCCGACGGCTGCGGCGGCCAGGGCGGCAAGCAGGGAGCGTCGCGCCATGGCACGGTGAGATGCGGAAAAAAGTGATTTCATGGGTTGGTAACTTGTGAAGGTGTGGAAGGAACACGCGGGGTCCAGCCGTCGCGGAATTCCGCGTTGTGCTGACCCAGCAGGGGCGGCGCCGTGATGTCGAGCGAGCGCTGACCATCAAACGACACCGGCGAACGCACGCTGCGGTAAGTGCCCGCGACCGGATGTGCGGTTTCGACGAACAGCTGGAGGTGCTGCGCCTGTGGATCCGCGGGCACCTCGGCCGTGGTGTACATGGGCGCATGCGGCACATCCTGGGCCTCCAGGCGGCGGCACCATTCAGCGCGGTCATGCTGCGCGAAGATCGGGCCCAGCACCGCAATCATGTCCTCCTGATGGGCAATGCGCGCCTCGCGCGTGGCAAAACGCTCGTCATCAAAGATGTCCGGCTTTTCCAGCGCGGCCGCCAGGCCCTGCCAAAACTTCGGCGGCGAGGACATGTGCAGCGCGATCCACTTGCCGTCCGAGCACTGCATCACATAGGACTGCGACACGCTGGGCCGGCTGAACGGGCCCATCACTTCGTTTTCGGAGAACAGATGCTGGAAGGCGTCGATGTTGAAGTGCGTCATGGCCTCGAACATCGAGACTTCGACCTTGCGGCCCACGCCGGTGGTGTGGCGCTCATGCAGCGCGCCCAGAATGCCGTAGGCTGCGTAAAAACCGGTCAGCGAATCGGCCATGGCCGGGCCAAGAACGCGTGGATCTTTCGGATTCACCAGCAGCCCCAGAAAGCCGCTGACCGCCTGGGCGACCGTGTCATAGGCCGGACGCTGCGCCGAGGGGCCGGTCGCACCGAAACCACTGATGGCGGCATAAATCAGCCGTGGATTCAGCGCACGCAGGCGTTCCTCCCCTGCACCGATCTGTTCGGCCACACCGGGCCTGAAGTTCTGGATGTACACATCCGCGCCCTTGATGAGTTCATCAAACTGCGCCCGGTCTTCCGCCAGCTTGGTGTTCAGCGTGATGCTGCGCTTGTTGCGGTTGTAGGTCTGGAAATGCGGGCTGTAGAGGCCGCCCTTGAAGGCGCGAAACGGATCGCCTGTGCCCGGCAGTTCAACCTTGACCACATCGGCGCCCAGATCCGCCAGCAGCATGGAGGCCGCCGGCCCGGTGATGAAGGTGCCGTGTTCGACCACACGCACACCCGCCAGAACCTTGCTCATGCCTGGCGCTCCGGCGGCATGTTGCCGGTGTATTCCAGTTCCCGGGTCGCCTGGTAGGACAAGGCAAAACCAATGGGGTCGGTCAGCTCTTCATTGAGGTGGGCAATCAGGCTGGCCGTGCGGGCCAGCATGGGCACGCCCTTGAGCGCGTTCACGGGAAAGTCCACCCCCAGCAGCACGGCAGGAATGGCGCCGGAAACATTCAGCTTGAGCGCCTTGCCGACCACGTCGGGGATCACGGCCTCGATGGCGCGGGCAATCTCCACGTAGCGCTGGCCGCCGCCGGCCTTGGCCGAA
>CBFGNA010000458.1:0-2607 GCA_965650045.1 uncultured Polaromonas sp. | reverse complement strand
GCCGGCGTCATCGGCCTGCTGCTGCAGGGCGACCGCGTAAGTCCCCGACAGGCGCAGCAACTCGCGGCGGCCAAAAAAGGCCAGCAGGCCGCTGATGCCGAGCGTGAACACCAGATAACCCGCCACGCTCCACAAGGTCGTGCTGCGGGCGTCTTCGCCGCGCTGCTGCAGCAGGCGCTGCTCCGTCACGATAAAGCCGCTGAACTCACGGCGGATCTCGTCGGTCAGGCCCTTGCCGCGGCCGACCCGGATGTCCTGAGCGTAGTCCTGCTTGCTGCGGCGCTTGTCGATGACCTCACGCGCAAATTCGTTCCACTGCTTTTGCAGGCCTTCAATGCGGTTCAGGCGGTCGAGCTGCGCGTCGTTGTCTGTGACCATGCCCTTCAGGCCGGCCAGCTCCGTCATCATGCGCGAGCGCGCAATTTCGTAGGGCTGCAGGTAGGCTTCGTCACCGGTGATCAGGAAGCCGCGCATGCCGGTTTCCATGTCGATGCTCAGCTTGATGGTTTCGTTGGCGTTGCTGACGACCCGTTGCGTGTGGTCCACCCAGTTGAGGGTGGACAGCAGGGAAAAAATCAGGCCGACAAACAGCAGTGCGCTCAGTGCCCCGATGCCCAGCGGCCAACTGATGTTGCGTTTGAGGATGTTGCGAAAATTTTCCTGATCGATGGAAGCGGTTCCGGGCATCGGGATCCTCTTGTGGACGCTGCAAAAAGCGTCAAGTTTGCCCTAAAACCCGCCAAATTCGTGTAGGCCGTCATCCCGACAGGAAGTTTTCGATCAGGCTGGCAAGCTGTTCCGGCTGGTCGTGGTGCAGCATGTGGCCGGCGTCCTGAACCAGGGCTGTGGCCAGTTGCGGGACAGACTTCAGGCGCTCGTGGTACTCGGCCAGCGTGTATTTGCCCTGCCACCATTTGCCCAGCGAATCGTCCGACGCCTCGATGGCCAGCGTCGGCGCGCTGATGCAGCGGTAAATCTCCAGGACTTCATCGACACGGTAAAGCTGGGCGTTGGTGATCTTGTGGGCGGCGTCGCCCAGGATGTTCCATTGGCCCTGGTCGTCGGGCGCCGCCCATTGCCGCGCCAGCCAGTCGGCCTTGTCCTGCGTCAGGCGCGGGTTGGTGCGCATCAGGCGCCGCGCCACGCCGTCGGCATCGGCATAGGCCTTGAGCGCCATGTCGCCGCGGTGCAGGCTTTTGAGTTCGTCCATCCACTTGGCATAACGGCCGGGCGCCTGGCTGGCCCGCGTGGCCGGCATGCCAAAACCTTCCAGGTTGACCAGCTTGCGGATGCGCGCGGGCCGCACACCGCTGTAGAGCATGGCCACATTGCCGCCCATGCTGTGGCCGACCAGGTCCACCGGCTGGGCGCTGGCGTAGTGGTCCAGAAGGAAATCGAGGTCGGCCAGGTAGTCGGGGAACCAGAAGTTATCCGGTGCCCCCACGCTTGACGCTGCATTCGCCTGTTCGTCCTGAGCTTGTCGAAGGATGCCCCGGGTCCCGGTTTTGCCATAACCGCGCCAGTCGGGTGCAATGATGCTGCGCCCTTGCACGAAGGCGTCGGACAGGGCATCAACAACAAACTGGTAGGACGCGGCCACATCCATCCAGCCGTGGACCAAAACAAGGGGGGGCAGGGTGCTTATGGCCTCGCCCCAGTGGCGCACGTGGTAGTTGATGCCGCGTATAGGGACAAACTCGCTGCGGGAGAGGCGTTTTTCTTTGTACATTGACACGATGATAAAGAGACTTACCCCGCGGCGCAGTCAAGGCAGGGACAAAGCCGCCGCGCCGGCCACCGATGCGTATGCCGCCCTGCACCAGGGCTTTCGCTGGCAGGTGGACACCCACTTCAATATCGCGCAGGTCTGTTGCCGGCGCTGGGCCGATGCGCCGGATGCTACTGAAAGAATAGCTGTCCACGCCCACCAGCCGGGGGCTGCGGGAACTTTTTATACATATTCACAATTGCAGCAGGCGGCCGATGCGCTCAGCCACGCGCTGGTGCAGCTCAGTGTGAAGCGCGGCGACCGCGTGGCCATCGTGATGCCCCAGCGGTTCGAAACGGCGGTGGCCTACATGGCGGTGTTCCAGATGGGCGCGGTGGCGATGCCGCTGTCCATGCTGTTCGGCCCCGAGGCGCTGGAGTACCGCCTGCAGGACAGCGACGCGGTGCTGGCGATCTGTGACGAAAGTTCGATGGACAACATCCAGGCGGTGCGCAGCCGTTGCCCGGCCCTGCGCACTGTGATGGCCGCCGGTTCGGCCGTGGGCCAAGGGGATGTGGACTACGCCACAGCCCTGGCCGCGCAGCAGCGCGCCTTCACCGCAGTTAAAACCAAAGCCGATGACGCGGCCATCCTGATCTACACCAGCGGCACCACTGGCCCGCCCAAGGGCGCGCTGCTGGCGCATCGTGCGCTGATCGGCAACCTGCCGGGTTTTGTCTGCAGCCAGAACTGGTTTGGGTTCAACCCTTACACGGACCGCCAGACTCCCTCCCCCGTGCGGGGGAGGGCAGGGGTGGGGGCGAACACAAAAAGGGCAACGCCCAGCAAGGGTGACCAGAACACGTCAGTGTTCTGGTCACCCGCAGACTGGGCCTGGA
>CBFGNA010000457.1:0-2610 GCA_965650045.1 uncultured Polaromonas sp. | reverse complement strand
CTGGTGGTTGAGCGGCTGCAGGCCCTGCTGGCGCAGATTCAGGACAGCGGCGTGAAGGTGGTGCACGGCGATATCGTGCTGGACCGCAGCGCCTTCCAGCCGGCCACCCAGGACGCCGCCGAGTTCGACGGTGAGCCGCTGCGGCCCTACAACGCCACCCCCGACGCGCTGCTGGTCAATTTCAAGTCGCTGGTGATGCGTTTCACGCCCGATCCGCGGAACCAGCGCGCGCTGGTGGCCGTGGAACCGCCGCTGGCCGGCATCGTGATCGACGACAGTGTTCCGCTGTTGCGCGTGGCGCGTTGCGGCGACTGGCGCAGCGAGCTGCAGGCCAGCGTGGACAACCCGAACCGCCTGCAGTTCAAGGGCAGTTATTCGGCAGCCTGCGGTGAACGTATCTGGCCCAGCGCCTATGCCGATCCCGCGAGTTTTGCGGCACGCGCCATCGAGGGCTCATGGCGCGCCATGGGCGGCCTGCTGACCGGCACCGTGCGCGATGCCACGCCCGGCGAACTGGCGCTGCTGCGTGCGCGCGGCACGATTTCCGGCGAGAAAGCCCCGCTGCGGCTGGGAGCGCCCTCGCTGCCGCTGCGCGAGATCGTGCGCGACATCAACAAATACTCCAACAACGTGATGGCCCGGCATCTGTTTCTGACGCTGAGCCAGCGCACGCCGGGCGGTCAGCTGGACCAGGCCTCGACCGACACCGGCCGCGCGGCGCTGGCGGCGTGGTGGAAAAAGTCGCTGCCGCAACAAGCCGCGCCCCTGATGGACAACGGCTCCGGCCTGAGCCGCATCTCCCGCATCAGCGCCAGCAGCCTGGCGGCCCTGCTGCAACAGGCGGCGCAAAGTCCCGTCGCGCAGGACTTGCTCGACTCGCTGCCCGTCGCCGGCATGGACGCGACCATGCGCGCACGCGCCAAAAATGTCGCCGGCCAGGCCTTCATCAAGACCGGCTCACTGCGCGACGTGACGGCCGTGGCCGGTTATGCCAACGGCATCAGCGGTGCACGCTACGTCGTCGTCGGCATCGTGAATCACCCAAATGCCGGCGCGGCGCGGCCGGCGCTGGATGCGCTGATTCAGTGGGCAGTGCAGGAACGGTAACGACTACCGCGACGCTTTTGCTCGAAGCATCACGCTGCGCCTGCTGGCCGTTCTGGACAGTAGTTTCAACTCCCCACTCCCACCCCTAGCCCCTCCCTCGCCCCGCTGGGCGATGGATGGGGACTTCATGTGGCCGCGTGCGCTGCGCTCGCGTGCAAACACGACTGTCTCTTGGGATTCCCGTGCATGAAGCGCTTTGCGCTTCATGCACTCCGGATTGTCCCCGCATCGATTTTTCTTCCCCACCCTTCTGTATGCGCCGAGGAGCGGAGGGCCGGACGGATCAGGACGGGCGATTGTCTGAGCCGCAGGCGAGTTCGAGCCCGGCCCCGGCTGGACCGAGCACCGCAGGTTGCCCCGTAGCGCAGCGGAGGGGACGCAGACAGCAGGGTCGCCTTTTTCTTTGCTTACTTTCTTTTTGGCGACGCAAAAAGAAAGTGAGTTGCCGCCGGGCAACCCCCGGCTTGTTGGAAGACCTACGGAAGCACAAGCTTGCACAGGCTTCGACCCTTCGAAAGACTCAGGACAGGCGAGGCCAGACTCAGCCCGAACGGTAGAAGTTATCAACAAGGTCCCGGATCGCGTCGGGCATGACTCACACGACCACTCAAACTCCAGGCAGCGTGAAGTAAACCGTCGCGCCCTTTTCAACCTCGGCTTCCGCCCAGATCCGCCCCCCATGCCGCGCCACGATGCGCTGCGCGATCGCCAGGCCGGCGCCCAGACCGGGGAAGTCGGTGGAGACGTGCATGCGCTGGAAGATGCCGAACAGTTTTTCGGCATGGGCCATGTCGAAGCCAGCGCCCTGGTCGCGCACGAAGTACACCGTTTCGCCGTCCGCCCCCGGCTGGCTGCCGACCGCGATGATGATCCTGTCTTTTTTTGAACTGAATTTCCAGGCGTTGCCCGCGAGTTGATCGATCAGTTGCTTGAGCAGCACCGGATCCCCCCGGGCCGTCAGGCCAGGCTGGACATACACCTGGCTTTGCCGCGCCGGCTCGGCGGCCTGCAGGGCCGCCAGCGCATCCTGCGCCAGCGCGCCCAGGTCCACCGCCTCCGGCACCAGGGGCGCACGCAACAGTCGCGACACCTGCAGCAGTGCAGCGATCAGCTCGTTGATGTTGGCCACGCCCAGGCGGAGCCGCTGCAGGTAGTGTTTGCTGCGTTCCGCATCGCCCTTGGCCGAAGAACTTTCGAGCAGGCGGCTGAAGCCGTCAATGGTGCTCAGCGGCGCCCGCAGGTCGTGGGAGACCGAGTAGGAAAACGACTCCAGTTCCTTGATGGCGGCGGCCACATCCGCATCGCGCTGGCGCAGTCTGGCATCCAGCCCTGCGGTGATGCGCAAAATCTCCTGCTCTGCCGCCGCGGTGTCGCGACCTTCGCGCAGTTGCTGCAGCAGTGCGGCCACGGCCGGGCGGGCGCCGGTGTCGGGGGAAGAGGTCATGGGTGCGCTTTCAGACTTACAGGCTTTCAGGAAATAGGGCTCAGGGAGCGGCGCGCCGG
>CBFGNA010000456.1:0-2626 GCA_965650045.1 uncultured Polaromonas sp. | reverse complement strand
CGCCGGGGCGCTGGGTGATGCCGAATTGCTGGCTTTGCTGCTCCGCACCGGCATGCCCGGCAAAAACGCGCTGCAGATGGGCCAGGAATTGCTGGATGTTTTTGGCGGCGTGGCCGGCCTGCTGCACACCACCGCCGATGACCTGAAGCGCATCAAGGGCCTGGGTGGCCCGGCCAAACGCGCCGAACTGGTGGCAGTGCTGGAGCTGGCACGCCGCGCCTTGTCGGCGCAATTGAAAGAAAAGCCGCTGTTCGCCACGCCGCAGGCCGTGCGCGATTATTTGCAGTTGCAGCTCGGCAGCCGGCCGCACGAAATTTTTGCGGTGCTGTTTCTCGACAGCCAGCACCGGTTGATTGCGCTGGAGGAATTGTTCCGCGGCACGCTGACACAAACCAGCGTCTACCCGCGCGAAGTGGTGGTGCGCGCACTGGCTCTGCAGGCGGCCAGCGTGGTGCTGGCGCACAACCACCCGAGCGGCGAAGCCAGGCCCTCGCGCGCCGACGAGGCGCTGACGCAAACCCTCAAGGCCGCGCTGGCGCTGGTCGATGTGCGTGTGCTCGATCATTTTGTGGTGACCCGCACGCAGGCGGTGTCCATGGCTGAACTTGGATTGCTCTGACCCCATGCCCGCCCGGACACCCGCCATCAAGGACCTCAAGGACCTGAAAGCCGTCAAGCGCGAGATTGAAACGCGGGCACGGCAGGAGGCCGAACTCAAGGCCGCGCGCGCCGCCGCGGCAGCCAGGGCCAAAGCCGAAAAGGAGCTGTTTTCACGCGCCATTGGCCCGGTCAAGGCCCTGCCCGCCAAACACCAGCCGGGCCAGCGCGCCAGCCTGCCGGTGGCGCAGGCCGCGCCGATTCCGGTGCAGCAGCAGCGCGACGAACTGGCCGTGATGCGGGAGGCGATCTCCGATGAGTTCGATGTCGAGACACTGCTGGACACCGACGAGGCGCTGAGCTTTCGCCGTCCCGGCATGGGACCGGACGTGGTGCGCAAGCTGCGCCGCGGCGGCTGGAGCATCCAGCGCCAGCTCGACCTGCACGGCCTGCGCCGCGAAGACGCGCGCGATGCGCTGTCGGTTTTTATCCGCGAGGCGCACAAGGCCGGCCTGCGCTGCGTGCGTGTGGTGCACGGCAAAGGCCTGGGTTCTCCCGGCAAGACGCCGGTGCTCAAGGGCCGGGTACAAAGCTGGCTGATCCAGAAGGCAGAAGTCATCGCCTTCGTGCAGGCGCGCCCGGCCGAGGGAGGCGCCGGCGCGCTGGTGGTGCTGCTGGCGCAGAGCTGAGCCTTTGATCGCTATCGATTCGCTATCGATTCAGGAGCTGCTCACGCCCGCCGTATAAGGGCTGGAGGCCGATTTGATTCGTAAAACAGTGCTTGACGCGCCTTGGCGGGAGGCGTTGATGCGATTTTATAAGCCAAAAGTGCCTCCAGCCCCCGTCCTGCTTGCGTGAGTAGCTCCTGAAAGAATAGCAAAAACCACCGTGGCTTCGACAGGCTCAGCCCGAACGGAGGGGGGATTGGGCCGGTGGGGGCTGGACCGGAGGGGGGTTGGTTGGAGGGGGCCGGGCCTGCAAGACTGAGCGAAAACCCCGCCGCGCACGCACAGCGAGCTCAGGCCGGCGTGTTGCGCATCCAGTCGGCGGTCTGGAAAAACGAGGTGCGCAGGCGCGCGCGCAGTTCTTCGTCCACCCCGGTTTCGCCCATGGCTTGGTCCATACACGCCAGCCACTGGTCGCGCTCCAGAATGCCGATGGCAAAGGGCATGTGGCGCGCCCGCAGGCGCGGATGGCCGAACTGTTCGGTGTAATGCTGCGGACCGCCCATCCAGCCGCACAGAAACCAGAACAGGCGTTGCCGCGCATTGTCCAGCGTGCTGCCGTGGGCGGCGCGCAAGGCGGCGTAGCCGGGCTCGATGTCCATCAGGTCGTAAAACCGGTCCACCAGCGCCTTGACGCGTTCTTCGCCGCCTATCCACTCGAAAGGCGTGGCAAAGGGTGGGTTGCCCGGCGGTTTTTCTTCGATTTGCATGATTGACTGCGGTGAATCTTTCTTTCCGTTCGCCCTGAGCCTGTCGAAGGGTGCTCCCGTGTGGCTCAGAAAGGCTTCGACAAGCTCAGCCCGAACGGTGTGAGTGTTGCTGCGTTTATTGCGCCCTGCGCAAGGTCTCCACCACCGGCGTGTTGAGCACCGCCCGCAGTCCCCACCAGCCAGCCGCCAGCGCCAGCGCTGCGCCGGCCAGGCTGCCCAGCACGGGCACGGTCCAGGAACCGGTCCAGCTGAAGTCGAACACAAATTTGGCCAGGCCCCAGCCCACCGCCAGCGCCACAACCGACGCCAGAAAACCCGCCAGCAAACCGACACCGGCGAGTTCGGCGCGCTGCACCTGGCGCAGCAGCGAAGCACGCGCACCGACGGCACGCATGATGGCGAACTCTTTGGCGCGTTCTTCCCGCGTGGCGGTGATGGCGGAAAACAGCACGACAAGGCCGGCCGCCAGGGTGAAGCCGAACAAAAATTCAACCGCGCGTATCACCTGGTCCAGCACGCGCTGCACCTGCGCGATGGTGCTGCTCATGTCCACGTTGGTGATGTTGGGAAACGCCTTCACCAGCGCGTTGTCAA
>CBFGNA010000455.1:0-2630 GCA_965650045.1 uncultured Polaromonas sp. | reverse complement strand
AGCCTGCGGCGCCACGGTCATTTACCGGCCCGGCGCCAATGCCAAGGTGGATCTGGCGGCCATGCTGCTGGATCTGGCGCATCGGGAGGTCAATGAACTGCACGTGGAGGCCGGCCACAAACTCAATGGGTCGCTGATCCGCGAAGGTCTGGTGGACGAATTTTTGGTTTACCTGGCACCCAAATGGATAGGTTTGGGCGCGGGCATGGCCAGTTTCGGGCCGATTTCCGAACTCTCGCAGGCGGTGGAACTCGATTTCCGCTCTACGGATCAGCTCGGCCCCGACCTGCGAATCCTGGCCAGGGTACGCGGCCGCGACACCTTTTAGGCCGCGGATTGCGGCGCCGCACCATGCGCCGCGGCAATCTCTGCGAAAATAAGCGGATGTTTACCGGAATCATCACCGGCGTGGGGCGCATCGTCGCTGTCCATCGCCTGGGCAGCTCTTTGGACCACGGCAAGCGCCTCGAGATCGAGACGC
Source organism: uncultured Polaromonas sp. (assembly GCA_965650045.1). Taxonomy (GTDB): domain Bacteria; phylum Pseudomonadota; class Gammaproteobacteria; order Burkholderiales; family Burkholderiaceae_C; genus Polaromonas. The sequence continues at coordinate 2,149 of CBFGNA010000455.1, read as the reverse complement.
CGGCAGGCTACCTCGACGACGTGGGCCTGGGTGACAGCATCGCGCTGAACGGCGCCTGCATGACAGTGACCACATTTGCGCCCCAGGAAAACCGGTTTTCCATTGAAATTTCGGCCGAATCACTGAACAAAACCAGCGGCCTGGCCGAACCGGGACCGATCAACCTCGAAAAAGCGCTGCGAGCCCACGACCGCCTTGGCGGCCACATCGTCGCCGGGCATGTGGATGGCGTCGGTACCGTGACGCATTTTGCGCAAGTCGGGGAAAGCTGGGAATTGCGCATCCTGGCGCCCCGGGAACTGGCCAAATACCTGGCGTACAAGGGTTCCATCACCGTCAACGGCGTGAGCCTGACCGTCAACCGTGTCACGGACCTCGATGGCGCCACGCCCGGCTGTGAAATCAGCATCAACCTGATCACCCACACCGTGCAGAACACCGCACTCGGCCACCTGCGCACCCAATCGCGGGTCAACCTCGAAATCGACCTCATCGCGCGTTATGTCGAGCGCATGCTTACCAACGGAAAGAACCCCTGATCCCATGACGATTGCCATCTCCCCTGTTGAAGACATCGTCGCCGACATGCGCGCCGGCCGCCTGGTGATCCTGGTTGATGAAGAAGACCGCGAAAACGAAGGCGACCTGGTGCTGGCGGCTGACCACGTCAGCCCGGAAGCCATCAACTTCATGGCCCGTTACGGACGCGGCCTGATTTGCCTCACCTTGACACGCGAACGCTGCGAGATGTTGCAGCTGCCGCCCATGGCCACCCGCAATGGCGGCAAGTACAGCACTGCTTTCACCGTGTCGATTGAAGCCGCCGAGGGCGTGACGACCGGCATCTCTGCCGCAGACAGGGCTCGCACCGTGCAAGCGGCAGTCGCCAAAAACGCGAAAGTCAGCGACCTCGTGCAGCCGGGCCACATCTTCCCCCTGCAAGCGGTCGATGGCGGCGTGCTGATGCGCGCCGGCCATACCGAAGCAGGCTGCGATCTGGCGAACATGGCTGGCTGCTCACCCGCCGCGGTGATTTGCGAAATCATGAAGGACGACGGCACCATGGCGCGCCTGCCCGACCTGCAACTGTTTGCCGCCGAACACGGCCTCAAGATCGGCACCATCGCCGACCTGATCGAGCATCGGAGCAGACACGACTCACTGATTGAAAAAATCGGCGAGCGCGCCATCCAGACCGCTTTCGGCGAATTTGCCGTCCATGCTTTCAAGGACAAACCCAGCCAGGGCTTGCACCTGGCGCTGGTCAAGGGCCACTGGGGTCCTGACGACACCGTGGCCGCGCGTGTGCACGAGCCACTGTCGGTGCTGGACGCCCTGGAAACCGGACGGTCCATGCACTCCTGGAGCCTGGACCAGAGCCTGGCGCACATTGCCGGTGCCGGCAAAGGTGTGGCCGTGCTGCTCAATTGCGGCGAAAGCGCTGCCCAGTTGCTGGCGCAGTTCGAAGGCACGGCACGCGCCAGCCAGGCGCCCGAGCGCGGCCGCATGGATTTGCGAACCTACGGCGTGGGTGCGCAAATCCTGCGCGAATGCGGCGTGCACAAGATGGAACTCATGGGCAACCCGCGCCGCATGCCCAGCATGACCGGCTACGGACTCGAAATCACCGGCTACATCGCCAACAAAAAGGATTGAACGTGTTTGGTGCAGAAAAAGGCTCCGCCGATCATCTGAACGGCAAAAAACTGGCAATAGGCATTGTCCAGGCGCGTTTCAACGAAAGCATCACGAACGCCCTGGCCCAGGCCTGCCGGCAGGAATTGCTGGCGCTCGGTGTCGAGGAAAAGAACATCCACCATGTCAAAGTCCCCGGTGCGCTGGAGGTTCCCTCGGCATTGCAGGCGCTGGCCGAGCGCGACCAATACGATGCACTGATTGCGCTGGGCTGCATCATCCGCGGCGAGACCTACCACTTTGAACTCGTCGCCAACGAAAGCGGCGCCTCGGTCAGCCGGCTGGCCCTAGACTACCAGTTGCCTATCGCCAACGCCATTCTCACCGTGGAAAACGTCGCCCAGGCCGAAGCCCGCCAGGTGGACAAGGGCCGTGACGCGGCGCGTGTGGCCGTGGAAATGGCCAATCTGCTCAACGATCTCTCCTGAATCTTGCAATACCTACAAGCGCGCAT
>CBFGNA010000454.1:0-2637 GCA_965650045.1 uncultured Polaromonas sp. | reverse complement strand
ACCGGCTGCCCGGCCACCGGCGCCACCCGCTCGGGCGCGCGGAAGGCGCTGATATAGGACACCGGCACATCGGTCAGTTCAGCCACCGGATACATCGCGAAAAAGTTGACGCGCATCGAGCCCCAGTCCACCTTGCGCAGGCTGGTGATCTTTGCCACCTTGAGCTGGCCGCCGATGTCAAAACTCAGGGCGTCGCCCAGCTTCAGGCCCAGCGTGCCGGCAATGCCATCTTCCAGGCTGATCGCGTCTTTTTCGTCAGGCGTCCAGCGCCCGGCAGTGACCTGGTTGTGCGAGGGCATGTCGCTCGCATGGGACAGGTTGAATTCGCGGTCCACCAGACGTTTGGCGCGATCATCTTCAAAGTTGTCGGGCGTGATCGGCTTGCCGTTGACCGCCACCAGCCGGCCGCGAATCATCGGGTACCAGTCGAACTTGCTGACGCCGCCGTCGCGCAGGGCCTTCTGGAAAGCCTCACCCTGCTCCGGCTGCACGTTGATGACAAAACGGTTGGGCGCATCGGGCGGCGTGGCATTGCGCCAGCTGCTGATCAGGTCGGTGCGCAGCAGCACCAGCAGCATCAGCGCCAGAAGCCCGACAGCCAGCGCGCTGACCTGCACCACGGCATAGGCCGGACGGGCCGACAGCTGGCGCGTGGCCAGCACCAGCCAGCGTGGCGCCGTGGCCTCGTTGACACTGGCGCGCAGCAGGCGCACCGCCAGGTAGCTGCTGGCGGCAAACACCGCCACCGCACCGGCAAAACCGCCGACGGCAATGAGGCCGAGCTTCAGATCGCTGCTGGCCGCCACCAGCAAGGCCGCAAAACCGAGCACACCCACCAGCAGCACCGCCAGCGAAGCCGGCCGCAGGTTGCCCACGTCGCGGCGGATCACACGCAGCGGTGGCACCGACGCGAGCTGCAGCACGGGCGGCAAACCGAAGGCCAGCAGCAAGGTCAGCCCCATGCCCATGCCGAAAGCCACCGGCCAGAAAGTTGCAGCCGGCAGCACGGTTTCGACCAGGCCGGCCAGCAGCAGCACAAAGCCGTAATGCACGCCATAACCCAGCAGCACCCCGAGAGCGCTGGCCAGCATGCCAGCCAGCACAAACTCAAAGGTGTAGGCCAGCGCAATCGTGCGTTGCGGCTGGCCCAACACGCGCAGCATGGCGCAGTCGTCCAGGTGCTTGGCCGCAAAACCACGCGCCACAATCGCCACCGCGACGGCGCTCAGCAGCGCCGCAAGCAGCGCCACCAGGTTGAGGAATTTTTCGGCGCGGTCCAGCGTCTGGCGCATCTCGGGGCTGCCGCTTTCCAGCGACTCCAGCCTGACGCCGCGCACCCCGGCCTTTTTGATTTCGTCCGTGGCCCACCGCACATAGGCCTTCACCGCGGCATCGCTGCCGGCGACGGCAAAGCGGTAGTTGGTGCGGCTGGCCGGCTGGATCAGTTTGGTGGCGTCCAGGTCGGCGCTGTTGACCATCACGCGCGGCGAGAAGTTGATGAAGCCAGCACCGCGGTCCGGCTCCTGCACGATGACACGTGTGATCTTGAAGCTGGCGTCACCCATCAGCAGGGTCTGCCCCACGCGCAGGCCCAGCGCATCCAGCAAGGAGGCATCGGCCCAGGCGGTGCCAGACGCAGGGATGTCGCGGGTCTCGGCGCCGGGGCCATCGACGCTGTCGGCCACCGTCATGCTGCCCCGCAAGGGGTAACCTTCGGGCACGGCCTTGAAGGCCACCAGCTTGCTGGCGCCGCCATCGGCATCCAGCGCCCGGCCCATGGTCGGGAAGGTCACCGTCGAGATCGCCTGCAGGCCCAGGCTGCGTGCCCGGGCAATAAAGGCCTCCGGCGTCACACCGTCGCTGCGCAGCACGGCGTCGCCGCCTATCAGCTGGCGGGCGTCGCGCTGCAGTCCGCCTTTGAGGCGATCCGCAAAAAAGCCCACCGCCGTCAAGGCCGCCACGGCCAGCGTCACCGCCACGATCAGCAGGCGCAGTTCGCCGGCGCGCAAGTCACGCAGCAGCGTGCGCCAGCCGAGTTTGAGAAAAAGGAGGTTCATGGATGGTGGATTGCTCGTTGGTTGCTCGTCGGCAGGCGCCCACCTTAACGCAAACACCCTGCCCCTGGCTCCGTTCCGGGATTTGGCGGCAAGCTGCCACGAGACTGGCCTAGGATTCGGCGGGCGGGCGCAATTTCGGGCCGGCGAGCTCCGGCTGCAGTTGCAACCGCTGCGGGGCGGAGTAACACACAAACCGCCGGTTGGTCGCCCGGCCGATGGCGCACAGGCCGACCGTCTGCGCGACCTGGTGGCCCATTTGCGTGATGCCACTGCGTGAAACCACAATCGGCACCCCCATCTGCGCCGACTTGATGACCATTTCGCTGGTCAGGCGGCCGGTGGTGTAAAAAACCTTGTTGGCCTGGCTCACCGCCGGACTGTCCTGCATGGCGATCCAGCCGGCGATGGTGTCGATCGCGTTATGGCGCCCCACATCTTCAACAAACAAAAGCATGTCCGGGTCGCCGGCGGTCATGGCAAACAAGGCGCAGGCATGCACCGAGCCGGCCGACTTGTACGTGCTCTCCTTGAGCCGGATGCTGTTGACCAGGGCGTAGAGTTGAGCCTGGGTAATGCGGGC
>CBFGNA010000453.1:0-2645 GCA_965650045.1 uncultured Polaromonas sp. | reverse complement strand
GCGAAGACAACTTCAGAATTGAATCGGCGCCTGTGCCGAAGCCCGGCGAAGGCGAGGTGCTGGTGAAGAACCTCTGGCTTTCGCTCGACCCCTACATGCGCGGCCGCATGAACGACGCCAAGAGTTATGCCCAGCCGCAGGCGCTGGGCCAGGTCATGGGCGGCGGCACGGCCGGCGAGGTGGTCGAATCGAAGAACCCGAAATTCGCCGTCGGCGACAAGGTGGTCGGCATGGGCGGCTGGCAGGAATACAGCGTGGTGGATGCCAACCAGCCCGGCGCGCTGCGCAAGGTGGACACCACCCACGTGCCGCTGTCGCATTACCTGGGCGCGGTCGGCATGCCGGGTGTCACGGCCTGGTACGGCCTGGTCAAGATCATCGAGCCGAAGGCCGGCCAGACCGTGGTGGTCAGCGCTGCCACCGGCGCCGTCGGCAGTGCCTTCGGTGCGCTGGCCAAGGCGCGCGGCTGCCGCGCCGTGGGCATTGCCGGCGGGCCCGACAAATGCAAATACGCGGTGGACGAACTCGGCTTCGACATGTGTATCGACTACCGCCTGCACAAGGATGCGGCTTCGCTGTCGAAGGCGCTCAAGGAAGCCTGCCCGGACGGCATCGACGGCTATTTTGAAAACGTCGGCGGCATGATCCTGGACGCCGTGCTGAGCCGCATGAACGCTTTCGGCAGGATCGCCTTGTGCGGCATGATCGCCGGCTACGACGGTCAGCCACTGCCCATGGCGTACCCGCAACTCATCCTGACCAATCGCCTGAAGATCCAGGGCTTCATCGTGAGCGAACACATGGAAGTCTGGCCCGAAGCGCTGAAAGAACTCGGCACCCTGGTCGGCACCGGCAAGCTGAAACCGCGCGAAACCATTGCGCAGGGGATTGCCGCGGCGCCAGAGGCCTTCCTGGGCCTGCTGAAGGGCAGGAACTTCGGCAAGCAACTGGTCAAACTCATCTAACGCGGCTACTGCGCGGCCACCATGCGTCGTTGGACGGTGCTCGGAATCCTCACGTACCTGAAGTACGTTCCGGTTCCTGTGCGCCGTCCGCCTCGCCTGATGGCCGCTCGCTACGCCGTCAAAAGGAGGCAGGGATGACCCACGACGTCTTCAACCAGCCATCGCCGCTGGTGGACTACAACGTCTTCGAGACCAACCGGCCGCTGCGCGACGCGCTGAAGTTCAACGCCCCGTCGCTGGAAACCGCGGAGCTGTCGGTGCTGGGAGAAAGGCTGGGTAGCGCGGAGATGCAAACCCAGGCGCGCCTGGCCAATGTGCACACGCCCGTGCTGCACACGCATGACCGTTTTGGCCGGCGTGTGGACCAGGTGGAGTTCCATCCGGCTTATCACGCGTTGATGAAACTCTCGGTGAGCGCGGGTTTGCATGGCACACCGTGGTCGGGCCACGGTGCGTCGCCCCAAGTGTCGAGAGCAGCAGGTTTTATGCTGTTCACCGAACTCGAGCCCTCGACGCTGTGCCCCATCTCCATGACCTACGCGGTGACGCCGGCCCTGCGCGGCAATGCGGCCCTGCATGCCGACTGGGCGCCCAAGCTCACCAGCCGCGCCTACGATCCGGCCCTCAAGCTGTTCTCGGAGAAAACCGGCGTGACCATGGGCATGGGCATGACGGAAAAGCAGGGCGGCTCCGATGTGCGCGCCAACACGACACAAGCCGTCGCTGATGGAAACGACCACTGGGGCCAGCGTTACCGCCTGACCGGGCACAAATGGTTTTTCTCGGCGCCCATGTGCGACGCTTTCCTGGTGCTGGCGCAGGCGCCGGCCGGCCTCAGCTGTTTTTTCATTCCGCGCGTGTTGCCGGACAGCAGCCTCAATGCCATCCGCATCCAGCGCCTCAAGGACAAGCTGGGCAACAAGGCCAACGCCAGTTCTGAAGTCGAATTTGAGAATGCCACCGCCTGGCTGGTCGGGGAAGAGGGCCGCGGCATCCCGCAGATTCTCGAAATGGGCACGATGACGCGGCTGGACTGCGCGCTGGGCACCAGCGGGCTGATGCGCCAGGCGCTGGCCATTGCGCTGAACCACAGCAGCCAGCGCCAGGCTTTCGGCAAACCGCTGATCGCCCAGCCCCTGATGCGCAATGTGCTGGCCGACCTGGCGCTCGAATCCGAAGCCGCCACGGCGCTGTCCCTGAGGCTGGCGCGCGCCTTCGACCATCCTGCCGAGGCGCACGAGCAGGCCATGGCCCGCCTGCTGACACCCGTCGCCAAGTTCTGGATCTGCAAGCGCGGCAGCCACTTCGCGCAGGAGGCCATGGAGTGCCTGGGCGGCAATGGGTATGTGGAAGAGGGCGGCGAAGGCATCATGGCGCGTATCTACCGCGAGATGCCGCTCAATTCGATCTGGGAAGGGGCCGGCAACATCATGGCGCTGGACCTGCTGCGCGCGCTGCGCAAGGGCGATGCCGCCGCCGCGCTGGCGCACGAACTGGCACCGGCCAAAGGTGCTCACCCGGCGCTGGACCGGCTCGCCGCCGCGTTGCCAATACGCGTCGAAGAGATGGCATCGGAAATCGAGGCACGCCGTCTCGCGCAGGACGTCGCGCTGGCCGTGCAGGCCGCCTTGCTGTACCAGACGGCGCCGTCTGCGGTCGTCGACGCTTTTTGTGATTCCC
>CBFGNA010000452.1:0-2646 GCA_965650045.1 uncultured Polaromonas sp. | reverse complement strand
CAAGCCGCCTGAAGCCGCCCGAAGCCGCTTGAGCCCGCCTGAAGCTCAGGAAAACAGCCCTTCGAAGCCGCTGACCGGCTCGAAACGCTTGTTGCGGTAAAACAGCCGCGTCGGCCCGGGCAGGGCGGCTTCGCGCACCGAATGCCTTTCATCGCCGGGGTAGCAGATCACGCGGCCGCTGTCGTCGTCAAACGATTCGGGCTGGATCACGGGCGGGCGTCGCGCACGGGCCGCGGCCAGTACGCTGTCTACCGCCCCATGCCGTGCCAGGTGCGCCAGGCTCATGATCTGCGGCGGCGCCAGCTCGATCTGTCCGGCCCAGTACTGCTGCAGCGCGTCGCGCGGGCTCAGCCAGACGCTTTCGGTGGTTTCATGGTCGTCATGGCGCGCGACCTGGCCAGCCGGCACGGAGGCGACAAAAAAGCGCGTGTCGAAGCGTTTGTTCATGACCGAAGGCCGGGCCGGCGTGATCCAGCGCGACCAGGGCAGGACCGCGCGGGTCTGCAGGCGCAGCCCCATTTGCGCCAGCATAGCGTTGAAGGTCCGGCCCTCGCGCAGCAAGGCCGCAGCCCCGGCGGCTGACGCCAGCGAATCCCCACCCTGGGCGAACAACACGCCCGACTCCTCGAAGGCCTCACGCAGCGCCGCCACATACAGCGCACCCGCCGTGAGCGGGCTGATGTCCGCTTCGCCCAGCCCCTGGTGCAACTGCGCCAGCGGCTGGTCCAAGTGCGCCTGTGCATCCAGCTCGGCATCGGCGGCATCCACCTTGCCACCCGGAAAAACATAGGCGCCGCCCAGCACATCGGACAGGCCATGGCGTTTCATCAGAAACACCTCAAGGCCGCCTGGCGCGTCGCGCAGCAGCACCACGGTGGCGGCCGGGCGCGGCGGGGTGGAAACGGTTTCGAGATTCAGTTCCATGGCGGCTTTCGGGAAGGGGCGGGGCGGTCCATTACAGTAGGGTGTGCGGTCCGAGGCTACCAGAGCCGGACCTTTTCAACGATCACCAGCAGCACAGGAGACAGCAGATGGGTATGGATTTCACGGGCCAGGTGGCCATCGTCACGGGCGCCGGCGGCGGGCTCGGCAAGCAGCATGCGCTGGCGCTGGCCAGGCGCGGCGCCAGGGTCCTCGTCAATGACCTGGGCGGCACGCGCGACGGCTCTGGCGGCTCGGCCAGCGCCGCCGAGGCGGTGGTCCAGGAAATACGCGCCGCCGGTGGCGAAGCGCTGGCCAACGGCGCCTCGGTCACCGATTTTGCCGCGGTGCAGGCCATGGTGAAGCAGGCCATGGAGGCCTGGGGCCGCATCGACATCCTGGTCAACAACGCCGGCATCCTGCGGGACAAGAGTTTCGGAAAAATGGACCTGGCCGACTTTGCGCTGGTGATGGACGTGCATCTGATGGGCGCCGTGCACTGCTGCAAGGCGGTGTGGGACATCATGGCCGCGCAGAAATACGGCCGCATCGTGATGACCACCTCCTCGTCGGGCCTGTACGGCAACTTCGGCCAGTCCAACTACGGCGCGGCCAAGATGGCGCTGGTTGGCCTGATGCAGACGCTGTCCATTGAAGGCGCCAAAAACAACATCCACGTCAACTGCCTGGCGCCGACCGCCGCCACCCGCATGACAGAAGGCCTGATGCCGGAGGAGGTGTTGCGTGCGCTGGAGCCCGAGGCCGTGGTGCCCGCCATGCTGGTGCTGGCTGCGCGTGAGGCGCCGACACGCACCATCCTGTGTGCAGGGGCTGGGACCTTCGAGTCGGCCAACATTACATTGACGCGCGGCCTGTGGCTGGGCAGCGGTGAGCTGGTGCCTGAACTGCTGGCGGCGCGGCTGGACGAGGTGCGGGAGCGCGGTGGCGAGATGGTGCCGCAAAGCGGTTCGGCGCAGGGCAGCAACGAGGTGGCGCAGGCCATGGCCCACGCCGGGAAACCGGCTACTGCGTCCAGTTAAGGCAGGCAGCGCGCAGGCAAAAAAAATGCAGCCGGGCTCGCTGGACAATGTTTCGATGTTTCGCCCGGAAGCGGAGATCGGATACCTGTCTTTGTAGCGCGAAGCCCGGCTGGCACAGCGCCAGTCTGCGACCGGCCGCGGGGCCTCGCATGCAGTCCGGCGCTGCGGTGTTGTGTAGGTGTTGTCCGTCGCCGGGGCATCTGTACCCCTGGTCTGCTATGGTTTCAGGAGCTGTAGGCGCCCGCCAATCAAGGGCTGGAGGCGCTTTTTGGTCTTGATGCCGCGTTTCCTGGCCTGAAGGCCGTAACGAAATGCAAGCCAGCCGTCGGGGCGCAGCTGTCCTACAGGCGCATGCGCGGGCAACCGACCTGGGTCCCCAAATCGCGGTTCTAGATTGAATTCAGTCGATCACCTGATCGGCGTTTTTAATCAACCGCCCTTCGGGGTTTATTCAGGAGCTACTCATGAAACTCAATCAATCTCTGACTGCTGCGATCACTGCTGCCGCCCTGGTGGCCGGTGCCGGTTTTGCTTATGCACAAACCTCTGCCCCCCAGGTGACCAACACGCCGGACGCTTCGTCGGCCCAGGGCCCGATCACACAGAACCAGGGCACCAGCAGCACCGCCCCGGGCTCGATGAACAGCAACAGGACCATGCAGAACCAGCCTTCGACCAGCATGGA
>CBFGNA010000451.1:0-2669 GCA_965650045.1 uncultured Polaromonas sp. | reverse complement strand
ACCAGGCCAAGGACGGCGTGGTCGACGTGGTCTGGACCCTGCCAGGCAACACCGCCGGCCGCTTTCCGCGCATTGAGGTGTTTGAGCTGCCTTTCATGATGTCCAACGCAGAAGCCACATCAAAGGCTTATTGGGAGTATGTGCAGACCATGGCACCGGACGAGTTCAAGGACACGCAGGTGATTGCATTGCAGGTGCACGGTCCAGGCGTGATCCACACGGTTGCCAAACCTGTCAAGTCCATCGCCGACATGCGCGGCCTCAAGATGCGCGCCCCGACACGCCAGGTCACCAAGCTGATGGGCATCCTGGGGGCCATCCCCGTGGGCATGCCCTTGCCGGGCATCCCTGATGCGCTGAGCAAAGGCACCATTGAAGGCTGTGTCATCCCCTGGGAGGTGGTGCCATCGGTCAAGGTCAATGAACTCACCAAGTTCCACGCCGAGTTTGATCCCGCGGGCGGCAGCCTGTACACCACCACGTTTGTGATGGCCATGAACAAGGCGAAATACAACTCGCTGGCGCCCGACCTGAAAAAGGTCATCGACAACAACTCCGGCATGGCCACCTCGGCATGGCTGGGCAAAACGCAGCAGAGCAATGACGTGCCAGGCCGCAAGACCGCCAGCGACCGTGGCAACACGATCTATACCGTCAGCGCCGCCGAAGCCCAGGAATTCCGCCGCAAATCCCGCACCGTGGAAGTCGAGTGGGTGGAAGACATGAACAAACGAGGCTTTGACGGCAAGAAGCTGCTCGAAACCGCGCGCAGCCTCATCGAAAAGCACACCAAAACCACCAAGGCCTGATTCGGTCAGTGTCTGTGCAAGGGGCTCCGCAAGGAGCCCTTTTTTTTCAATTTACACTTGCCGGCATGTACCGCAGTCCGATCAAACATTGCAAGAACTGCGGCACCGCCGTGGTGTACCGGGTGCCCGACGACGGAGACGTCAAGGAGCGCGCCGTTTGCCCGGTCTGCGGCACCATCCACTATGAGAACCCGCTTAACGTCGTCGGTACCGTGCCGCACTGGGGCGACCGTGTGCTGCTGTGCAAGCGCAATATCGAGCCGCGCTGGGGCAAGTGGACGCTGCCCGCCGGCTTCATGGAACTCGGTGAAACGACCGCGCAGGGTGCTGCACGAGAAACCGACGAAGAAGCCGGTGCACAGTTTGAAATGGAGTCGCTGTTCAGCATTCTCAATGTCGAGCGCGTCGGGCAGGTTCACCTGTTTTATCGGGCCCGATTGCTGAGCGAGCAGTTTCACCCCGGCCATGAAACGATTGAAGCGCGGCTGTTCACCGAAGCGGACATCCCGTGGGAGGAGATCGCCTTCAAAACCGTGAAGACGACCCTTGAGTGTTATTTCGCCGACAGGCGCATGGGCAGTTACGGCATTCACGTGATGGATATCACCTGACTCGCCAGACACCCGTCGCGCTTGAGGGGACTACGCAGCACCTGCTTTAAACTGCCTTGGCGGCTGCCCGCCATCGCTTGCCTCTTCACTTCTTTCACTTCTTTCTCTTCATCCCCCGTAAATTTCATGTTCAAAAGCGCGTCTTTTTTTCGCATTGCAGATGATTTCGTTCTTCCACCTCTCGACGCTCTTGAGGACGCCCTGCAGGCCGCACGCTTTTTGCCCTGTGGCGCCACGCAGGCGGAGTCCAGCGGATGGGTAGCACCCCGTGGAAACAAAAGCACAGCGCTGGTGGAAAGCATCAACCGTCAGCTGATCGTGCGCCTGTGTACGGAACGGCGCCCCGTGCCGGCATCCGCCATCAAGGTGGCCGTCGAGGAACGCATCGAGAAGTACAAGCAGGAGACTGGCCGCGAACGTGTGGGCGCGAAGATCAAGAAAGAGTTCAAGGAAGAAGCCCTGGTGGATCTGATGCCACGCGCCTTCACCAAACAATCGTCCACCACGCTGTGGCTGGATCCGGTGAACAAATTTCTGGTTGTCGATTCCGGCAGCCTGACGGGCGCCGACAAGGTGGTGAGTTACCTGGTCGAGGCGGTCAGCGGCATTCCAGGCGTTCCCGGCTTGAAGGCCCAACCCGTGCAAACCACCCTGTCTGCGTCTGCCTCCATGGCGCACTGGCTGTCCAGCCGCGAGGCTCCGGTCGGCTTCACGGTGGACCGCGATTGCGAACTCAAGATGCCCGATGACGAAAAATCGGCGGTTCGCTATTCACGCCACACACTGGAAATCGACGAAGTGGCAGAACATATCGCGGCCGGCAAGGTGCCGACACAGCTGGCCATGACCTGGAATGATCGTGTGTCTTTTGTGCTGACCGATGCAGGACAGATCAAGAAGCTCAAGCTGCTTGACGTGGTGCTTGAGGGCTTGGGAGACAAAGACAAGGGCAAGGACGACGACGGGTTCGACACCGATGCGGCCATCCTGACGGGCGAGTTGTCGGCCATGATCCCGGATGTTCTTGAAGCCCTGGGCGGTGAGTTGAACGACGATGCATCACCAAAAAGCCAGACGCCGCAACTGGCTGCGGCATAAGGCGTCCGGCCCGTCCCGAAGCAAGCCATAAAAAAAGCCGGTCAGCATGCGCTGACCGGCTTTTTTGTTTGATCTGGTCGGTGTGAAAGGATTCGAACCTTCGACCCCTTGCACCCCATGCAAGTGCGCTACCAGGCTGCGCCACACACCG
>CBFGNA010000450.1:0-2674 GCA_965650045.1 uncultured Polaromonas sp. | reverse complement strand
CGTCGCCATGCTGGGCGTGAGCCCTTTGCTGCTGGTGGTGCCCGCCAGCAGCCCGATGCGCACGCTGGACGACGTGCTCAAGGCCAGCCGTGCCAAAAACGGTGGCCTGAGCTCCGGCTCGCCGGGCATCGGCACCTCGCCGCACATGGCGCTGGAGCTGCTGGCCAGCCAGTCGGGCGTCAAGTTCACCCACGCGCCCTACAAGGGTTCCGGCCCCGCTGTGCAGGACCTGCTCGGCGGCCAGCTCGACATGATGTTCGACACCAGCCTGATCGTCGGCCCCCACATCCAGAGCGGCAAGCTGCGCCCCATCGCCATCACGGGAAGCCAGCGTGTGCCCGGGTTCCCCAATGTGCCGACCATCGCCGAGAGCGGCCAGAAGGGCTTCGACATGGTCTCCTGGCAGGCCCTGTTCGTTCCCGCCAATACGCCGCAGCCCGTGATCGACCGGCTGCACGCCGAAGTGATGAAGGTGCTGGCCCTGCCCGACGTGCAGGCCAGGCTCAAAGGCTTCGGCATGGAGCCGTCCAGCATGACGCCCGCGCAGCTGCTCGCCTACCAGAAGGCCGAGGTGGAGAAGTGGGCGAAAGTCATCAAGGCCGCCAACATCAAGGCCGAATAGAAACCGCATCCAGATTTCAGAGAGAACAGCACACACCATGACACAACACACGCCGTACCAATCCTTTCCCAACAGTTTCAAGCGCGACCTGCTGGCCGGCAAAAAACTGATCGGCTGCTGGTCTTCGCTGTCCAACGCCATCACCACCGAGGTGCTGGGTGTGGCCGGCTTCGACTGGATCCTGCTCGACGGCGAACATTCGCCCAACGACATGGCGACCTACATCCCCCAGCTGATGGCACTCAAAGACAGCCGCAGCGCGCCGGTGGTGCGCCCCACGTCCAACAATTCCGTCGAGCTCAAGCGCCTGCTCGACGCCGGCTTCTACAACTTCCTGATTCCGTTTGTGGAAACCGCCGAGCAGGCCGCCAGCGCCGTGTCGGCCACGCGTTACCCGCCGCAGGGCATTCGCGGCGTGTCGGTGTCCCAGCGCAGCAACAAATACGGCACCGTGCCCGACTACCTCAAGTCCATCAACGACCACATCTGCGTGATGGTGCAGATTGAAAGCCGTGCCGGCGCCGCTGCAGCGGGCGCCATCGCTGCCATCGACGGCGTGGACTGCATCTTCGTCGGTCCGTCCGACCTGGCCGCCGGTTTCGGACACCTCGGAAATGCCGGCCATCCGGAAGTGCAGGCCGCCATGGTGGAGATTTTTGCCGCGGCCAAAGCCCACGGCAAACCGGTCGGCATCCTGGCGCCGGTCGAAGCCGACGCACGCCGTTACATGGACATGGGCGCGACTTTTGTCGGCGTCGGCAGCGACCTCGGCGTGTTCCGCGGTGCCACGCAGGCCCTGCGCGACAAGTACCTCAGCTAGTTTTTTGAGTAGCCCATTGCGGGGCTGACTGGTTCGGCGCACAGATTCCCACACCGTTCGGGCTGAGCTTGTCGAAGCCTGTCCCGGGCTTGGCGAAGCGCCTTCGACTGGCTCAGGGCGAACGGAAAAAGAAATGACGCCGGCTGCACCCGCCTTCGAGCCGCGCGTGATGGGCCACAGTATTTTTAACGAACAAGGAGTATTTTCATGAGCAAACTCGGATTCATCGGCCTCGGCATCATGGGCGCGCCCATGGCGGCGCATCTCATCAAGGCCGGTCACGACGTTTTCCTCACCACCCGCAGCAAGGTGCCTGCCGACTTGTTGACCGGCAAGGCCGTGGCCTGCGCTTCGGCGCAGGAAGTGGCCGAAAAAGCCGACATCATTTTCATGATGCTGCCCGACACGCCCGATGTGGCCAAGGTGCTGTTTGGCGAGAAGGGTGTTGCCGCCGGTTTGTCCAAAGGCAAGACCGTGGTTGACATGAGCTCCATCTCGCCCATGGACACCAAGGACTTTGCGCAAAAGATCAACGCCCTCGGCTGCGACTACCTCGACGCACCGGTCTCCGGTGGCGAAGTCGGCGCCAAGGCCGCCAGCCTGACCATCATGATCGGCGGCCCTGATGCCGCCTTCGAGCGCGTCAAGCCGCTGTTCGAGCTGATGGGCAAAAACATCACGCTGGTCGGCGGCAACGGCGACGGCCAGACCTGCAAGGTCGCCAACCAGATCATCGTGGCACTCAACATTGCCGCCGTGGGTGAAGCCCTGCTGTTCGCCAGCAAGGCCGGCGCCGATCCGGCCAAGGTGCGCCAGGCGCTGATGGGTGGTTTTGCCTCGTCGCGCATCCTCGAAGTGCACGGCGAACGCATGATCAAGCGCACCTTCAACCCGGGGTTCCGCATTGGCCTGCACCAGAAGGACCTGGGACTGGCCCTCAGCGGCGCCCGCACGCTGGGTGTGGCCCTGCCGCAAACCGCCAGCGCCGCGCAACTGATGCAGGTCTGCAGCGCCAACGGCATGAGCGATCTCGATCACTCGGCCCTGGTGCGCGCCCTGGAGCTGATGGCCAATCACGAAGTCGCCAAGGCCTGAGCAATGATGAATTGCTCCTGATTTAATAGCTGCTTGCGCCCGCCGCATAAGGGCTGGAGGCCGATTTGACCATCAACAAACGCTGAACATCGGCCCGTGACGCCAAAGGTCCCGCCTGGGGCCTTTTTCACGTCTGT
>CBFGNA010000449.1:0-2681 GCA_965650045.1 uncultured Polaromonas sp. | reverse complement strand
GTTGGTTTGTGGCCGGCCTCGGCCTTGTCGATTTCGAGTTTGGCCACTTCCAGATTGGCCTGCGCCTGGCGCACGCTGGGATGCACAGCTTCTGATTGCTGCACCCAGGTGTTCACATCGGCGGGCGCCAGGGGCGGAAGTTCGGCGGGGACCGCCAGCGGCCGGGGCTGGGCGTCGGCACGCCCGACCAGCTGGTCTAGTGCGATCTTCTTGACGCGCAGGTCGTTTTCGGCGGCGAGTTCCTGGGCAATCACCAGGTCGTAACGCGCCTGCGCTTCACGCGAGTCGGTGATGGTGGAGGTGCCGACCTCAAAATTGCGTTTGGCCGAAGCCAGTTGTTCGGCAACTGCGGCTTTTTGCGCCCGCACAAATGCCAGCGTGTCCTGCGCCGCCAGCACGTCGAAGTAAAGCTGGCTGGTGCGCACGATCAGGTCCTGCTCGGCCGCTTCGAGCTGGGCTTTCGACAGTTCAACCTGCTGCTTGCCCTGCTCATAAGTGGCCCAGTTGCCGGGCCGGTACAGCGGCTGTGACGCGTTCAGGGTTGCGCTTTGCTGCGGGAAGCTGCGGTCCACCGCCGGGTTGTTGTTTTCATAGTTGGCCCGGGACACGCCCATGGACAGCCCCGCCTGGGGCAGGATGCCGGCCCTGGCCTGCTCGGCGCGGTAAAGGTTGGCCTCATACAGTGAACGTGACGACTGGTAGGCCGCGTCGTAGTCGCGCGCCGAGCGGTACAACTCCACCAGGTTCTGGGCCTGAGCCGAAGGCGCCAGTGCAGCCAGCGCCGCGCCAAGTGCCAGCACCAGTGGCAGCAAGGTGGGTTTTTTCAGTAACGTCGTCATGGGTGTCCTGATGGAAAGAAAAAGGGCGAAGGCGTGGGGGCAACAGTTCAGTACAGCGGGACGGTGTTGTCCCGCTGCCGCGACCAGGCATCGATGCCGCCCTGCAGATTGACGACCTGAGTGAAACCGCTTTGCGCCAGGAAATTGGCGACCTGCAGGCTGCGCATGCCGTGATGGCACAGGCAGGCCATCGGCTGGTCCTCGCCAAACTGTTCCCTGAGTTGTTCAACACGGGCCGGCACCTCGCGCATCGGGATACGCAGCAGGGTGAAACCATCCTCGGTGACCGAGGCCGTCTGCAACTCCCAGGGTTCACGCACGTCCAGCACGACCGGGACAGCTGCGTTGGCGCCCGCGCTGTCACGCCAGGCGCTGAAATCGGCAGGAGAAAGCTGGGCAATCATGACAAAGAATCCGGAAAAATCAGAAACTGAATCTGGAAGGCTCGGGGAAGTTGGCCAGGCGCGGCGCCACCGTGTCCCAGGCTTGTGTGGTGCGGAAGGCGTTGTCGCCGACGCGGGTCACCAGGGTGGCGCGCATCATGGGCTCGGCGCCAACAATCGCACTGAGGCGGCCACCGGTCTTGAGCATGGCCAGCAGGCCGGACGGCACGTCGGCGACGGAGCCGCTGAGCACGATGACGTCAAAGGGACCGCTCAGCGGGTCGTTGCTGGAGACCGCCTGCCCGAGTTTGGCGGCGCCGTCACCGGTGCGCACTTCGGCGTTGTAGATGCCGGCTTTCTTGAGGTTGTCGCGGGCAAGCTGGGCCAGGTCGGGATCGATTTCAAGGGTGATGACCTGCTGCGCACGGTGGGCCAGCAGGGCCGCCATGTAGCCCGAGCCGGCGCCGATTTCCAGCACCTTTTCATGTTTCTGCACGGCCAGGTCCTGCAGGATGCGGGCCTCGACCTTGGGTGCCAGCATGCACTGGCCGGGCTTGGACGACAGGGGGATTTCCATGTCCACAAAGGCCAGCGCCTTCTTGGCCGGTGGCACGAAGTCCTCGCGCCTGACCACGGCCAGCAGCGAAAGAACCTGGCTGTCCAGCACTTCCCAGGGGCGGATTTGCTGCTCGATCATGTTGAAGCGGGCTTGTTCGTAGTTCATGGTGGTGCCTGTGAAATAGAGGGGGTAAAAATGCGGGTAAACCTGTGATTTTACCGGCGGCCTTCCTGCGCGGCGGGCAGGGTTCGGGGGGTGGTGAAGCGGCGTTTCAGCCACTGCGCGAGGTCGTCCAGGTAGCAGTAAGCCACGGGGACCACCACCAGTGTCAGCAAGGAGGACGTGATCACGCCGCCGATGACGGCCTGGCCCATGGGCGCCCGCTGCTCCGAGCCTTCGGTCAGCGCAAACGCCAGCGGCACCATGCCGAAAATCATGGCCAGCGTGGTCATCAGGATGGGGCGCAGGCGCACGCGGGCTGCCATCAGCAGGGCGTCGCTGCGCGCCATGCCGGGGATGCGCTGACCGTCCGCATCGATCCGGTCTTCGCGCATGCGGATGGCAAAGTCCACCAGCAAGATGGCATTTTTGGTGACCAGCCCCATGAGCATGACCACGCCGATGATGGAAAACATCGACAGCGTCGAGCGGAACAGCAGCAGGGCCAGCACCACGCCGATCAGCGTCAGTGGCAGGGAAGTCATCAGTGCCAGCGGCTGCAGAAAGCTCTTGAACTGGCTCGCCAGAATCATGTAGATGAACAAAATCGCCAGCACCAGGGCGGAAATCGCATAGCCAAAGGACTCGGCCATGTTTTTCGTCGAACCACCGAACTGGTAGCGGTAGCCAGGCGGGAAGCTGATGCCGTCAAGCGCGGTCCGGATGTCATTGGACACTACG
>CBFGNA010000448.1:0-2702 GCA_965650045.1 uncultured Polaromonas sp. | reverse complement strand
CCGGCCCCCGCCCGACTTTGCGTTCATCACCCCCGGCAGCCCGTCAGAACTGGAGGCCGCCCGCCAGATCTTTCGCGAGTACGCCGCACAGCTCGGCATTGACCTGTGTTTCCAGAACTTCGACGAAGAACTGGCCCAGCTGCCAGGCGATTACGCCGCGCCCCAGGGTTCCCTGCTGCTGGCCATGCGGGACGGAGAGGTGGCCGGCTGCTGCGCCCTGCGGCCGCTGGACAATGTGGACTACCCGAATGCGTCTGAAATGAAGCGCCTCTATGTGCGCCAGGCTTACCGCCGCTCCGGTCTGGGGCGGCAACTGGCCGAGGCGATTCTGGATGCCGCGCGGGTCGCCGGCTACCGCAGTGTGCTGCTGGACACGCTCAGCGACATGGAGGCGGCGCGCGCCCTGTACGAAGACCTCGGCTTCAAGGACATCCCGCCCTACTATCACAACCCGATAGCAGGCGCTCACTATCTGAAGGTGGATCTCGAATAAAAAGAGGCTCCAGCCCTTATTCGGCGGGCGCAAGCAGCTCTGTTTTTGATAGCGTCTTGACATTCACAGCAGCAGGCCGAACGCCTGCCGCACACAAAAAAGCCGCCGGTCCTGCGACCTGCGGCTTTTTTTGCTTGTTGGCAGCCCCGCTGGTGAGCGCCAACCAACATCACATCATCAGCCTTTGGCTTGCGCCAGCAGCGTGGCCGCGTCGCTGACTTCGAACTTGCCGGGCGCCTCGACGTTGAGCGAAGCGACCTTGCCGTCCTTGACCAGCATCGAATAACGGTTGCTGCGCACACCCATGCCGCGTGCGGTCAGGTCCAGCGTCAGGCCGGTGGCTTTGGCGAAGTCGGCGCTGCCGTCGCCCAGCATGCGCACCTTGCCGTCGGTCTTCTGGTCGCGCGCCCAGGCGCCCATCACAAACGCGTCATTGACACTGACACACCAGATCTCGTCAACGCCGGCCTTTTTGAATTCCTCGACTTGCTCGACATACCCGGGCACGTGTTTGGCCGAGCAGGTCGGCGTGAAAGCGCCAGGCAGGGCAAACAGGGCAATCGTCTTGCCGGCGCTGGCCTTGGTCACATCCACCGGGTTGGGGCCAATGCTGCAGCCATTGCCTTCGACTTCGGAAAACTCCATCAGCGTGGCTGCGGGAAGGGTGTCGCCTACTTTGATCATGTGTCTGCTCCTCAAGGGTTGTTGGTGAATCGGTACTCGGCCATTTTCAACGATTGTCCGAAGCCTTTCAAAACCGGGGGACAAAAACAAAAGCGGCCCAATGGGCCGCTTTTGATGGGAAAAGCTCAAGTCTTGAAGACTTAAACGATGGCCGCTTTCTCTACCAAGCGGGTCACCACCCAGTTCTTGGTTTTGGAGATCGGGCGGCTTTCGGTGATCTCGATCAGGTCACCGGTCTTGTACTCGCCTTTTTCGTCGTGGGCGTGGTACTTGCTCGACAGCGAGACGATCTTGCCGTACAGCTCGTGCTTGACACGACGCTCCACCAGCACCGTCACGGTTTTCGCGCGCTTGTCGCTGACCACACGGCCAACCAGGGTGCGTTTGAGGGATTTTTTAGCTTCCGTCATTATTTCGCTCCTTGCTTGGCGAGGGTCTCGGCCAGAATGGTCTTGGCGCGAGCGATGTCACGGCGGCCGGAGCGCAACGTGGCAGTGTTGGTGAGTTGTTGTGTGGCTTTTTGCATGCGCAGGCCGAAGTGGGCTTTTTGCAGCTCCTTGACTTCGGTTCGCAGGCCGGCGACGTCTTTTTTGCGCAGTTCAGTGGCTTTGGTCATGGTCGTTTCCTTACTGGCCAATCATGCGGCTGACGAAGGTGGTGCGCAGCGGCAGCTTGGCAGATGCCAGGCGGAACGCTTCGCGGGCCAGCTCTTCAGGCACACCGACGATTTCAAAGACGATCTTGCCGGGCTGGATTTCAGCCACGTAGTACTCGGGATTGCCTTTACCGTTACCCATACGCACTTCAGCAGGCTTTTGGGAAATCGGCTTGTCCGGAAAGACACGGATCCAGATACGGCCGCCACGTTTGACGTGACGGGAAATCGCACGGCGTGCGGCTTCGATTTGACGGGCCGTCAGACGGCCACGGTCGGTGCATTTGAGACCGAAGTCACCGAACGCCACCGAGTTGCCCCGGGTAGCGATGCCGGTGTTGCGGCCTTTTTGCTCTTTGCGGTATTTTCTGCGCGCGGGTTGCAGCATTTGTATTCTCCGTAGTTAGACCGATTACTCGGTCTTGGCACCGTCAGCTGCTGCAGCTGGCGCGGCTTTGCGGACGCGCTTAACGGTGGTTTTCGGTGCGTCGGCACCCGCTGCTGCTGGTGCAGCACCGGTGGCTTCGGCTGGTTTGTCGCTGCCGTCTGCAGGGGCCGTGTTCACACCACCGACCGGGCCACGCGCTGGGCGTGCGGCTCCACGGGGTGCGGACGGACGGTCCGTGCGGTCGCCAGGACGCGCGTCGCGGCGGGGGCCGCGTGGCTTGCGTTCTTCGTCGGAAGGAGCGGCATCCAGCTTGGCGCCAGGCGAATCGCCGCGGCCCAGGTTGTCGCCCTTGTAGACCCAGACCTTGACGCCGATCACACCATAGGTGGTCTTGGCTTCAGAGGTGCCGTAGTCGATGTCGGCGCGCAGGGTGTGAAGCGGTACGCGACCTTCGCGGTACCACTCGCAACGTGCGATCTCGA
>CBFGNA010000447.1:0-2706 GCA_965650045.1 uncultured Polaromonas sp. | reverse complement strand
GCTGGCCCAGCGCATGATGGTGATGAACGCTGGCCGCATGGAGCAGTTCGGCACACCCGAGGAGGTCTACAACCGCCCGGCCACCACCTTCGTGGCGAGCTTCATGGGCTCCCCGCCGATGAACCTGATGAAAAACGCGCCCAACACCGACTTCGGCGGGCCGGCCAAGGCCATCCTCGGCATCCGTCCCGAGCATTTGCTGGTCGGCGACAGCGGCTGGGCCGTGACGGTCGACACCATCGAGATGCTGGGCGCCGAGCGCCTGCTGTATTGCCGCATGGGTGGCGAGGCCATCATCGTGCGCACCGACGAAAGCCTGTCGATCGCGCCAGAGATCGGTACCACCATCCATGTGGCGCCGCGCCCGGACCGCCTGCACTGGTTCGATGCCGAAAGCGGAAAACGACTTTGAGGCCCTGGCCCTACCCGCGCTGGATCGCGCACCGCGGCGCCGGCAAACTGGCGCCGGAAAACACGCTGGCCGCCTTTCGCCTGGGTGCGCAGCACGGCTACCGCATGTTCGAATGTGATGTGAAGCTCAGCGCCGACGGCGTGCCGTTTCTGATGCACGACGCCACACTGGAGCGCACCACCAATGGCCGGGGCACCGGCGGGGACCAGCCCTGGCACGCCTTGTCACTGCTCGATGCGGGCAGCTGGCATTCGCGGGCCTGCGCGGGCGAACCGCTGGCCAGCCTGGACAACCTCGCGCATTACTGTCTGCGCAACGGCTATTTCCTGAACATCGAGATCAAGCCCACGCCGGGCACCGAGGCACTGACAGGGCGGGTCGTCGCCGATGCGGCAGCACGCCTCTGGGAAGGCGCTGCTGTGCCCCCCTTTCTGAGCTCGTTCCAGCCCGAGTCGCTGAAGGCGGCGCAGGCGGCCCAGCCGCAATTGCCGCGCGGCCTGCTGCTCGACAGCTGGCGGGACGGCTGGTTCGAGATGGCGCAGGCGCTTGAATGCACGGCCCTGGTCTGCAACCATGCGCTCTGGGACGCCGCCACGGTCAGGCAGGCGCAGCAGGCCGGATGGCGCACCCTGAGCTACACCGTCAACGACGAGTGGGCGGCCCGGCGCCTGCTGGATCTGGGCACGGACGGCATCATCACCGACCGGATCGACCTGTTTTCGCCGGAAACCTGAGGCCGCTCAGGCCTTCCAGCCGCGCAGCAACAGCCACTGGCAGGTGCCCGCACCGGCGGCCAGCAGCGCATAGGTCGCTATTTTTCCGTCGTGGCCGAACACCACCAGGCCGGCCAGAAGCAGCAGCACACCCGCTACGAAAACGATAGCTGCTTGCGCCCACCAGCTGGGGGCGAGAGGCCTTTTTGACTTCAAAAAACCGGAGAAAACCCGCGTCAGCAGCACCAGCAGCACCAGCAGCAGCGCCACGCCGGCCGCCGGCGCCATGAAGTTGAGCCACTGGTTGATCAGGTTGAGTGCGGTCATGGCCTGGGTCGGGATCACGGCCGCTTTGCCGTGTATCAAGGTGATTGAAGAATGTGAGCACCTGCCCACCCCTTCAATTTTATAATCCGGGAATGTCAGTCTGGGCCCTCGGCATCAACCATAACACCGCACCACTTGATTTGCGTGGCCGGTTTGCGTTTGCCATCGACCAGATCGAGCCCACGCTCAAGGGACTGCGCGGCTCCTTTGCCCGGCAGCCGGAGGCCACGCTGCTGTCCACCTGCAACCGCACCGAGATCTACGGCGCCAGCGACAGCACGGACCTGGACCACACGCTGGACTGGCTGGCCCGCCACGGCGGCGTCTCACCGGCCCTGCTGCGCTCGCATGCCTACACCCTGGAGGACGACCAGGCTGCGCGCCATGCGTTCCGCGTTGCCAGCGGGCTGGACTCCATGGTGCTGGGTGAACCGCAGATCCTCGGCCAGATGAAGGATGCGGTGCGTGCCGCCGAAGACGCCGGTGCCATGGGCAGCACCTTGCACCAGCTGTTCCAGCGCTCGTTTTCAGTGGCCAAGGAAGTGCGCACCAGCACCGAGATCGGGGCGCACAGCATCAGCCTGGCCGCCGCATCGGTTCGGCTGGCCGCCCAGTTGTTCGAGAACCTCGGCGACATCCGCGTGCTGTTTGTCGGCGCTGGCGAAATGATCGACCTGGCGGCAACCCACTTTGCCGCCAAAAATCCCAAATCCATGACGGTGGCCAACCGCACCCTGGAGCGGGGCGAAAAACTCGCCGGCCGCTTCGGCGCCGAAGTCATGCGCTTGGCCGACCTGCCCAGCCGCCTGCACGAGTTTGATGCCGTGATCAGTTGCACGGCCAGCACCCTGCCCATCATCGGCCTGGGCGCGGTCGAACGCGCGGTCAAGCAGCGCAGGCACCGCCCCATGTTCATGGTCGATCTGGCCGTGCCGCGTGACATCGAGCCCGAGGTCAAGGGACTGCCCGACATCTATCTCTACACCGTGGACGACCTGGCCCATGTGGTGCAGGCCGGCAAGGACAACCGGCAGGCGGCGGTGGCCCAGGCCGAAGTCATCATCGACGCCGGCGTGCAGAACTTCATGCACTGGCTGGGCCAGCGCCGCACCGTGCCGCTGATTCAGCAGCTCAACGCGCAGACCGATGCCTGGCGCGCCGCTGAAATTGCGCGCGCGAAAAAACTGCTGGCCCGCGGCGAATCCGTGGACACCGTGCTGGAAGCGCTGTCGCGCGGCCTGACGCAGAAAATGC
>CBFGNA010000446.1:0-2708 GCA_965650045.1 uncultured Polaromonas sp. | reverse complement strand
AAAGGACTGATATGGACCACTTCACTTCTCTTCTTCGTACCCTTGCCGCGACCCTGCTGCTGGCCTGCGGCGTGGCCCATGCTGCCGACAAGGTGGTGGTGGCCGGATGGAGCCAGCCGATCACCGAGATCACCAACCTGCTGGTCGAGGAAGACAAGGGTTTCTTCAAAGCGCGCGGCATTGACCTCAGCTACGTGCCCGGCGCCGGCGGCGGCGACGCGATCCGCAACATGCTGACCGGCCAGGCCACGGTGGCCTTCACCGATCCGGGCTCCTTTTTCGCCGCGCTCGACAAGGGCGAGAAGCTGCGCGCGATTTACGACATCTATCCGCAGAACGTCTTCAACGTGGTCGCGCTCAAGTCCAGCGGCATCACCAAACCGTCGGACCTCAAGGGCAAGAAGATCGGCGTTTACAGCCTGTCCAGCGGCACCCGGCAAAACCTGCTGGTGCTGCTGCAGCAGGCGGGCCTCTCCGAAGCCGACGTCACCATCGTGGTCACCGGCCTGCTGAACTTCGCACCGCTGATGCAGGGCCAGGTCGATGCGACCGCCGCCACCGATACCGGCCTGCTGGTCGGCCGCACCCGTGGACTCAATGACGTCAATGTCATGGCGGTGCGTGAGCACCTGAACATCTCCAGCGACCTGTTTGTGGTGACTGAAGAAGTCTGGCAGACCAAGAAGGACGTGCTCAAACGTTTCCTCGCCGGCTACCGCGACAGCATGGCCTGGATGATTGCGAACCCCGACGAGGCCGCCGCGCTGGCCGTCAAACGCGCCATTGACGGCAAGAACCCGGCGGTGAACCGCGAGATCATCAAGCTGCGCAATGCCGCGAGCGTTTCGCCCGTGACCCAGGCGCGCGGCCTGGGCGCGCTCGACATGGCGATGTTCCAGAAGGCCGCCGACAGCTACAAAAAGCTCGGCATCATCCAGCGCGAGATCAAGGCTTCGGACGTGGTCATGCAGGACCTGCTGCCGGCGAAACAATAGGGCCGGGACTTCTATGGATCACGAGGCTCAACTTGCACCCGTTCGCCCTGAGCTTGTTGAAGGGCTTCGACCCTTCGGCGAGCTCAGGACAGGCCAGGCTCAGCCCGAACGGCGGAGTGCCATCAACTGTGAAAGCATCGACGAGGACAAGCTGCCATGAAGTTCAAGGGCAAGGTGGTGCTGGTCACCGGCGCCGGACGCGGCATAGGCGCAGCCATCGCACGGGCCTTTGCGCGAGAGGGCGCGGCCGTCGTCATCAACTACCTGCAGGACGCGTCCTCGGCCGAAGCGGTGGCGCAAGAATGCAAGGCGCTGGGCGGCGACGGCTGGGCGCTGCAGGCCGATGTCAGTTCGCAGCCGGCGGTGACGGCGATGGTGGCGCAGGTGCTGGCCGAGATGGGCCGCATCGACGTGCTGGTCAACAACGCTTTTGCGTCCTACAGCTTCGACCCCGAGCAGCGCAAGCTGTTCTGGGAGCTGGACTGGGCCGACTACCAGCGCCAGATCGACGGCGCGGTACGCGCCACCTTCAACGTCTGCCAGGCCGTGTTGCCGCATTTCAAGCAGCGCAGCCAGGGCGCCATCGTCAACCTCGTGAGCGACCTGGTCGAACGGCCCAGCGTGCCTTATCACGACTACAGCACGGCCAAGTCCGCGCTGGTCGGTTTCAGCCGCAACCTCGCGGCCGAGCTCGGCCCGCTGGGCATACGCGTCAACTGCGTGGCGCCCGGCCTGGTTTACCCGACGGCCGCCAGCCGGCAGACGAAAGAAGAAGTGCGCGACCTGCTGACCGCGCAAACCCCGCTGCGCCGCATCGCCACGCCAGACGATGTGGCCGGCCCGGTGCTGTTCCTGGCCTCCGACTGGAGCGGCTTCATGACCGGGCAGACGCTGTTTGTCGATGGCGGGCTGGTGATGCGGTGATGGGTTGGTTCTTATAAGCCTTTTAGGCCTGCAGCCCTTATTTAGCCTGCGCAAGCAGCTATCAAAACAGGAGCGACGCGGGCTGTTGGGGGGGACCGGGAGCCATCGCAGCCGCCTTGTTAAACTACAGGCCTGCCTTTGTAGCTCAGTGGATAGAGCGATCCCCTCCTAAGGGATAGGTCGCAGGTCCGATTCCTGCCAAGGGCACCATCTTTGGATTCACGCGGCCATCTGATGACAGCTGCCTTTGAATCCACCCCTGTTCAGTCGTACGAGAAGGTGTAGATCAGATCCACCGCGGTCTGGTCGCCGGTTTGCGCGCGGATGGTGAAGCGTTGCGACAGGTCGTAAAACACCGACAGCGTGCCGAGCGCGCCGGACAGGCTGCGCTCATAAGCTGCGTAGAAGTTGCGCGAGAAGCGTTTGCCCAGGGTGACGGCCCCGCCGCTGGCGCCGCCGTCGCCGCTGCTGAAGGACACCTCGTCCAGCCCGAGCCGGCCGGCAAGGCCGCCGGTGTTGCCGCTTTTGCTCCCCAGCAGCGCGATGGCGGCCTGCTGCAGCAAAGCGGCTTCGGCGCCGCCGCTGGCCGACGCGCGGCCGACCACCAGCCAGGAGAGTTTTTCAGCGTCGGGCAAGTCCGGCTGGGCATACAGGCGCACGGCGGGCAGCAGGGCGGTGCCGGTGATCTGCACGCCGACGCGCTGTGTCATGTTGGGCCGGATGGCAAGGATGTCGAGCGTGGGGTTGTCGATGGCGCCGGTGAAACGCAGAACGCCCTGCTCGATGTCC
>CBFGNA010000445.1:0-2710 GCA_965650045.1 uncultured Polaromonas sp. | reverse complement strand
GTCCCAGGCGGCGATGCTGGCCGCCTGCACGATGGGGCTCATGGCGCTGCCGTGGTAAGTGCGGTACAGCAAAAAGGGCTTGATCAGCGCCGCATCACCAGCGACAAAACCGCTGCGCAGGCCGGGCACGTTGCTGCGTTTGGACAGGCTGGTCAGCGCGATCAGGTTTTTGAAGTCATGACGGCCGAGCTGCGCAGCGGCCTGCAGGCCGCCGAGCGGCGGCTCATCGCGGAAATAGATTTCGCTGTAACACTCGTCGGAGGCAATCACAAAGCCGTATTTGTCGCTGAGTTCGAACAGCAGCTTCCACTCGTCGAGACCCATCACCGCGCCGGTCGGGTTGCCGGGGGAGCAGACAAACAGCAGCTGCGTTTTCTGCCAGACGCCGGCCGGCACGGCGGCCCAGTCCACGCCGAAATTGCGCGCCGGGTCGCTGGGAGCGAACCAGGTGTCGGCTCCGGCCAGCAGGGCGGCGCCCTCGTAGATTTGGTAGAAGGGATTCGGGCTGACCACGGTGGCGCCAGGCTGAGTGGGATCAATCACGGTCTGCGCCAGCGCAAACAGCGCCTCCCGTGAACCATTCACCGGCAGGATTTGCGTCAGCGGATCCAGCGTCAGGCCGTAGCGGCGCAACAGCCAGCCAGCCATGGACTGACGCAGCTTCGGTTCGCCGGCGGTGGCCGGGTAACCGGCCAGGCCAGCCAGGCTGTCCGCCAGCGCGGTCTTGATGAGTTCCGGCGTCGCGTGTTTGGGTTCGCCAATGCCCAGGCTGATGGGACGGTAGGCGGGGTTGGGCGTGACGCCCGCGTGCAGCAGGCGCAGCCGCTCGAAAGGGTAGGGCTGCAGGCGTTTCAACAGGGGATTCATGGCCCGGATTATCCGGTGTGTGAGACGCGGTCTGGATGAAAGCGGCGCGGCCTTTGCTGAGTTGCTACAAAATCGATAGCTGCTTGCGCTTGCTGCATATGGGCTGGAGGCCGATTTGATGCATCAATTCCGCTGTCCCGGCATTTTCCGGAGGGTCCAGGCCGGCAGGCGCCGCCAAGGTGCAGCGCCGGTCACCCTTTTTTACAGCAGTCGGCGACCTCGCCTCGGGTAACATTGCAGGCTCTGCATTGCTGGAAGCAGGTTCAGCGCCTTCGAGAAGCGCTATAAAAATCAACAACTTAGCTTCAAAGCGCCAAGAAAAAAACAGGGTCTGCCGTGCGTCTCAATTCGATCAAGCTATCCGGGTTCAAGTCGTTTGCCGAACCGACCAATTTTGTTCTGCCCGGCCAGTTGGTCGGCGTGGTCGGCCCCAACGGCTGCGGCAAGTCCAACATCATGGACGCCGTGCGCTGGGTGCTCGGCGAAAGCCGGGCCTCCGAACTGCGCGGCGAGTCCATGCAGGACGTGATCTTCAACGGCACCAACATCCGCAAACCCGCCAGCCGCTCCAGCGTCGAGCTGGTGTTCGACAACGCCGACCACCGCGCCGGCGGGCAGTGGGGCCAGTTCGCCGAGATCGCCGTCAAACGTGTGCTGACGCGCGACGGCACCAGCAGCTACTACATCAACAACCAGCCGGTGCGCCGGCGCGACGTGCAGGACGTGTTCCTCGGCACCGGCCTGGGCCCGCGCGCCTACGCCATCATCGGCCAGGGCACGATCAGCCGCATCATCGAATCCAAGCCGGAAGAGCTGCGCCTGTTCCTGGAGGAAGCCGCCGGCGTGTCCAAGTACAAG
Organism: uncultured Polaromonas sp.; assembly: GCA_965650045.1. Classification (GTDB taxonomy): domain Bacteria; phylum Pseudomonadota; class Gammaproteobacteria; order Burkholderiales; family Burkholderiaceae_C; genus Polaromonas. The sequence goes on along the minus strand of CBFGNA010000445.1, from coordinate 985 downwards.
GAGCGCCGCCGCGAAACCGCCAACCGCCTGAGCGACACGCGGGAAAATCTGACGCGGGTGGAAGACATCCTGCGCGAACTCAATACCAACCTCGAAAAACTCGAAAAGCAGGCCGAGGTTGCGCAGCGTTACAACACGCTGCACGCCGACGCCACGCTCAAGCAGCACCAGCTCTGGTTCTTGAAGCGCGCCGAGAGCGAAGCCGACCAGGCCAAGGTCAAGGCCGATGCCGAAAAATCGGTCAACGACCTCGAAAGCCGCATCGCCGACCTGCGCCACATCGAAGCCGATCTCGAAACCATCCGCCAGGCGCATTACGCTGCCGGCGACCAGGTGAACCAGGCCCAGGGCAAGCTCTACGAGGCCAGCGCCGAAGTCGGCCGGCTGGAAGCCGAAATCCGTTTTGTGGTTGAAGGCCGGCAGCGCGTCGAGCAGCGCCTGCAACAGCTCAAGGAGCAGACCGCGCAATGGGCTGAACGCAAGGACACCGCCGCCGAAGAAACCGAGAACCTCGCCGCCCAGGCCTTGCAGGCCGAAGAACAGGCCGAACTGCTGGCCGCGCAGAGCGAAGACCAGGCCGGCCAGTTGCCGGCGCTGGAAGAAGCGCTGCGCACTGCGCAGGCCAAGGCCAATGAGCAGCGCGCCAGCGTCGGCCAGGTGCAGCAGCAGATCCAGGTACTGGCCGCCGACCAGCGCAACATCGAAGAGCAGTCGCGCGCCCTGAGCCTGCGCCATGAGCGCCTGAGCGCCGACAAAAACGCGCTCAACGCGCCCGACGAAGCGCGCCTGGTCAACCTCAACACGCAGTTCAGCGCGGCACAGGAAAACCAGGAAATGGTCGAGGCGCGCCTGCACGAGCTGACCGACAGCGTGCCGCAACTTGACGAAGACCGCCGCAACAAGCAGCAGGCCGTCAACACCGAATCGGCCAAACAGGCCGAGCTGTCGGCGCGCATGGAAGCGCTCAAGGCGCTGCAGGAAAAAG
>CBFGNA010000444.1:0-2711 GCA_965650045.1 uncultured Polaromonas sp. | reverse complement strand
TCCTCTCCCGGCCGCTCGCCTGCTCTATATTTGATAGCTGCTTGCGCCCGTCCGGCAAGGGCTGGAGCCGTTTTTCATGCATGAACCGGACGCATGTCCGGTTGCGGCCGGTGCAGGCCGCGCAGGGCGCCTAAGCTTGCGCCCCAGCCACTTGATGCAAAGTTTTCCATGCCCGTTGTTACCGAAGTCCAGGCCGCCAGCCTCGCCGAGGCGCTGCACAGCCAAGGCCACGCCGTGTGGCCGCAACTGCTCCGTCCGGCCGAATGCGCGGCCCTCAGTGAGCTTTACCTTCAGAGCGGCAGCTTTCGCAGCCGCGTGGTGATGGCGCGCCACGGCTTCGGCCGGGGCGAGTACCAGTACTTCAGCTACCCCTTGCCGCCGCTGGTGCAGCATCTGCGCACCACGCTGTATCCGCAACTCACGGCAGTCGCCAACCGCTGGAACGAAGCCATGGGCCTCGCTGTGCGTTATCCCGCCACCCATGCAGAATTTCTGGCGCGCTGCCACGCGGCCGGCCAAACCCGGCCGACCCCGTTGCTGCTGCAGTACGGCGAGGGCGACTACAACTGCCTGCACCAGGACCTGTACGGCGAACATGTGTTCCCGCTGCAAGTGGCGGTGCTGCTGTCGCAGCCGGGCGAGGATTTCTCGGGCGGGGAATTTGTATTGACCGAGCAGCGTCCGCGCATGCAGTCGCGCGCTTCCGTGGTGCCGCTGCAGCAGGGTGACGCGGTGGCGTTTGCCGTGCACCACCGCCCGGTGCCGGGCAGCCGCGGCTTTTGCCGCGTCAATTTGCGCCACGGCGTCAGCACGGTCCGGACCGGCCGGCGCCATACGCTGGGGATTATTTTTCACGACGCGCAGTAAACCCGTGGGGCAGGGAAAATGACCGTGTGACTGCCGATCTTTTTGACGATGTGGAGGCGCCGCGGCCCGCGCTGCAGGTGCTGGCGTCCGGCGCGGTGCTGCTGCATGGCTTTGCGCGTGAGGCCGATGCTGCGCTGCTGCAGGCGCTCGACGGGGTGCTCAACGCCGCGCCGCTGCGGCACCTGGTCACGCCGGGTGGCTACACCATGTCGGTGGCCATGAGCAATTGCGGTCCGCTGGGCTGGGTGTCTGACCGCCGCGGTTATCGTTATGACGCGCTGGATCCGCTGTCCGGCCAGTCCTGGCCGGCCATGCCGGATAGCTGGAAGGCACTGGCGGGCAGGGCGGCGGCCGAGGCCGGCTTTGACGGCTTCGTGCCGGATGCCTGTCTGGTCAACCAGTACCTGCCGGGCAGCAAACTCTCGCTGCACCAGGACAAGGATGAAAACAACTTTGCCCCGCCCATCGTGTCGGTCTCGCTGGGGCTGCCCGCCGTGTTTTTATTCGGCACGGAACGCCGCGCCGACCGGCCGCAACGCCATCGCCTGCAGCATGGTGACGTGGTGGTCTGGGGCGGGCCGGCGCGCCTGGCCTTTCACGGCGTGGCACCGCTGGCGGACGGTAATCACGCGCTGCTGGGCGCCAGGCGCATCAACCTGACGTTTCGTTGCGCCGGCTGATTTGCAAGCCAAATCGGCCGCCAGCCCTCGTCCAGAAAGCGCAGGCAGCTATCAAAACAGGAGCAAAAGGGGGATCTTTGGCTAGCGGCACATCCGGTAGCCACCGGTTTCCAGGTGGAAGTGGTCGCTGTGCACCGCGTTGTAGTCGGGTCCCAGCACGCCGTTGAAGAAGCGGCAGGCGCCGCGGTGCGCCTCTTTCAGCAGCAGCGCATCCGGCCCGGGCCCATTGGTCGCATCGGCGTCCTGCCACTGGCGTAGCACGCTGATGCGTTTGCCATTGGCCAGCGTGAAGCCGGCGATGTCCAGTGCGTTGGCGGTGGCGTGCCGGCTGCGCGACCCTGATGCAGTTTCGGGTTTGCCCGGCGTGCACCGCGAAGGGCCGCCCCGAGCAAGCACAGCCCCCTCGGGGGGCAGAGAGTCACACGCAGTGGACGAACGTGGGGGCGACACCGGTTCGCCGCGGTTGACGTTGCGGCAGGCGTAGCTGCCCAGGTGGTCAATGGCCGCGACGCGCTGGCCGGCATGTTGCTGCGCAGCCGGCTGCAGCGCATGGCGCTCCCACATCGCAAACGACAGCGCCATCGGGCAGCTCAGCGAAACCGGCGCACCGATGCGCACGCCGGCCTCGCGCAGCAGCACGGCATTGTCGAAACCGCAGCCGGGACCGGTGACACGGTCCGGCACCGGGCTGTAGCGCATGCCGGTGCGGGCCAGCGCGGCCAGGCAGCGCGCCGGGTCGCTTTTGGCGTGCGCCAGCTTGTAAGGGGTCAAAATGCCGGGCGGCGCAGCCGGGTCCAGCGGCGCCCACGGATTCAGATGCTCCGGAACAGGGACGAGCCCGAGGTACACCGCGTACCCACCGGCCACCAGCGCGCCCCAGATCAAGGCGGCAAGCCAGCGGCCCCAGCGGAATCGTTGTCGGGAGGGTGGGGCGGCAGGCGGCGTTGGCGAAACAGGCATCCGCCTTTTATAAGCCGCTGCCAGGGTGCGGCGTGTGCGCCTGCGGCTTCAGTTGGCGAAGGACGGATCGCGCCTTTCCATCATGCGCACCAGTGCCGGCCATTCGAGCAAACCAAAGCGGCGCCGCGTTTCCGGCTTGTAGAGAAAGTTGGTCAGTTGCACCACCTCGGCCGGCGGCTGGCGCAGCGGCGTGTTGCAGGCCAT
>CBFGNA010000443.1:0-2713 GCA_965650045.1 uncultured Polaromonas sp. | reverse complement strand
CAAGGCGGGTGCGGTGCATTTTCATCTGCTGGTTGGTGCAGGGGAAAGCGCGTAGCCCTGCGGCTGGCAGGGGCACGCGGCCTTGCAGGGTGCGGGGCATAATTGGCCCATGGCGACCCCTTCCCGCATTGCGGTTTATTCCGGCACCTTCGACCCCTTCACGCTCGGTCACGCGGATGTGGTGCGCCGCGCAGGCGCGCTGTTTGACCAGCTCATCATCGGTGTGGCCGTGGCCCACCACAAAAAGACGCTGTTCAGCCTGGCGCAGCGCATTGCGCAGGTGCAGGCCGAAACGCGCGGCATGGGTGCGGTCAGCGTGTTGCCTTTCGACGGCCTGATCATGGATTTTTGCGCTGCACAGAATGCAGCCGCCGTGGTGCGCGGCATCCGCAACATCACCGATTTCGACTACGAGGCCCAGATGGCGGCCATGAACCGCAAGCTGCGGCCCGAGGTCGAGACGGTGTTCCTGCTGCCCGATGCGCCGCTGCAATGCATCAGCAGCACGCTGGTGCGCGAGATCAGCAAGCTCGGCGGCGACGTGGGCCAGATGGTCAGCCCAGGCGTGGCCGCCGCCTTGCGCGCGGCCCACACCGCGGGCGCGTGAAAAGGCCAGTGCACCATGGCGCTTCTGATCACTGACGAATGCATCAACTGCGACGTGTGCGAGCCGGAGTGCCCGAACCAGGCCATCTTCATGGGCGCCGAGATTTACGAGATTGACCCGCAGCGCTGCACCGAATGTGTCGGACACTTCGACGAGCCGCAGTGTGTGCAGGTCTGCCCGGTGGCCTGCATCCCGGTCAACCCGGCGTTCATTGAAAACCGCGAGACGCTCTGGCAGAAATACCAGCGGCTGCAGGCCGCGTCTGCGGCAACATCGGCTCAGCCCCGGATTTTAAAAGCGATTTAGGGCTGTAGCCCACGTCTGGCGGGCGCGAGCAGCTATTGAATTCATAGCGTTTGGTGTCAAGCTATTGCGCTGATGCGCAGCGGGCGGGGCCGCAAGGAGCGGCGGCTGCCTGGCCCGCTGAGGGCTCAGGCCATTGTCCCCAGCAACAAAAACTCCATCAGGGCCTTCTGCACATGCAGCCGGTTTTCTGCCTCATCCCAGACCACGGACTGCGGTCCATCGATGACATCGGCTTCGACTTCTTCCCCGCGGTGCGCCGGCAGGCAGTGCATGAAGAGTGCGTCGGGTTTGGCGGCCTTCATCATCTCGGTGTCCACGCACCAGTCGGCAAAGGCCTTCTTGCGCTCCTCGTTTTCGGCTTCGTAGCCCATGCTGGTCCAGACGTCGGTGGTCACCAGGTCGGCACCGGCGCAGGCCTGCATCGGGTCCCTGAAGACCTTGTAGCTGTCGGCCGAGCGGATGCCGGCCACCGACTGGTCCACCTCGTAGCCGGACGGCGTGCTGACATGCACCTTGAAGCCCAGGATTTCGCTGGCCTGCAGCCAGGTGTTGGCCATGTTGTTGCCATCGCCCACCCAGGCCACCGTTTTGCCCCTGATCGAGCCGCGGTGCTCGATGTAGGTGAAGATGTCGGCCAGGATCTGGCAGGGGTGAAACTCATTGGTCAGGCCGTTGATGACCGGCACGCGCGAGTGTTCGGCAAACAGCTCGATCTTGGTCTGCTCGTAGGTGCGGATCATCAACAGATCCACCATGCGGCTGATCACCTTGGCGCTGTCTTCGATGGGCTCGGCGCGGCCGAGCTGGCTGTCGCCGGTGGTCAGGTGCACAACGCTGCCACCCATCTGGTACATGCCGGCTTCAAAACTCACACGCGTGCGGGTTGAGGCCTTTTCGAAAATCATGGCCAGCGTGCGGTCCGCCAGCGGCTGGTGTTTCTCGTAGGCCTTGAATTTTTTCTTGATCAGCGCGGCGCGTTCAAAAATGTAGGCGTATTCGGCGGCGTTGAAGTCGCTGAACTGCAGGTAATGCCGCAGACTGGCCCCCACGCTTGTCACTCCGTGTACTACGCTGCCCCCCGAGGGGGCTGAACTTGCTTGGGGCGGCCCTGCGCTGCGTTCGCCGTTTGCTTTGGTGCTCATGGCTTTTCCGCCAGCAACTGCTTGATCAGCGGGCACAGGATGGCCGCGATTTCGTCGGCTTCGGCTTCGCTGAGGATCAGCGGCGGCACCAGGCGGATCACGCTGTCGGCGGTCACGCTGAGCAGCAGGCCGTTATCGGCAGCGCGTTGCAGGATTTCGCCGCAAGGCACGGCCAGGTCGATGCCCAGCATCAGCCCGAAGCCGCGGATTTCCTTGACGCGGCCGGTCTTCAGTTCTGCGGCCAGTTCGCGGCTCAGCGCTGCTTTCAGGTGGGCGCCGACTTTGGCGGCATTGGCCAGCAGGCCGTCTTCTTCCATGATCTTCAGTGTTTCGACCCCGGCGCGCATGGCCAGCGGGTTACCGCCGAAGGTGGTGCCATGGTTGCCTGGCGCAAAAATGTGGGCCGCGCGCGGACCGGCCACCACGGCGCCAATCGGCACACCGGAGCCCAGGCCTTTGGCCAGCGGCATCACGTCGGGCTGTATCCCCGCCCACTGATGCGCAAACCACTTGCCGGTGCGCCCCATGCCGCATTGCACCTCGTCGATCATCAGCAGCCAGTCGTTTTTGTCGCAGAGCTTGCGCACCTGCTGCATGTAGCCAGCGTCCATCGGGTTGATGCCGCCTTCGCCCTGGATGGCTTCAAAAAACACCGCGA
>CBFGNA010000442.1:0-2715 GCA_965650045.1 uncultured Polaromonas sp. | reverse complement strand
TGCATGTGCCCTACCGCGGCGCGGCCCCGGCCATGCAGGACCTGCTGGGCGGCCAGCTCGACTTCATGTTTGACCCGGGCATCGGCCTGCAACATGTGAAAGCCGGCAAGCTCAAGCTGCTGGCCGTGGGCAGCGCCAAACGCTCGCCGCTGTTCCCCGACGTGCCGACGCTGGACGAAGCCGGCCTGAAGAACTTCGACGCCGACACCTGGTTCGGCTTTTATGCGCCCACCGGCACGCCGGCGGCCATCGTCAACCGCCTGAACAGCGAGATCAACAAGATCCTCGGCTCGCAGGCCGTGAAAGACCGCATCCTGGCCATCGGCGGCGTGCCGGCACCGATGTCACCCGCCGATTTCAATGCGCGGGCAGCCATCGACGGCGCGCGTTTTGGGGCGCTGATCCGGGCCCGCAATATCAAGGGGGACTGAACCCCTCAATTTGGCCTCCACCAACCGTTCGGGCTGAGCCTGTCGAAGCCCCCTTCGACAAGCTCAGGGCGAACGGGTTGGTAAGCCTGCCCACATAATTGATCCATGAGCAAACAGATCACCCACACCGTCCGCGTTGAATTCGGCGACTGCGACCCGGCGCGCATCGTGTGGTTTCCCAATTTCTTCCGCTGGATCGACGCCGCTTCGCGCCGTTTCTTTGTGCAATGCGGCGTGCCATCCTGGCAGGAAACCGAAAAAACCCTGGGCGTGATCGGCACGCCGCTGGTGGACACGCACTCACGCTTCCTGCGCACCGCGACCTACGGCGACATGCTGGATATCCACGTGACCATTCCGGAATGGCGCGAAAAGAGTTTTGTGCAGCGTTACCGCATCATGCGCGGCGATGTGGCGATCATGGAATGTGATGAAGTCCGCATCTTCGCCGGCCGCCGTGCTGACAATCCGGAAGCGATACGCGCCTTGCCGATTCCGGCTGAAATTCGCGCGCTCTGCGAGTAGAGGTCGGGACCGGCTTTCGCCTATTTGTCATTGCGTCCCCTGCCCACTGTCGTTGCAAAATGCGGCACCCGGACGTGCAACAGACAGCAGGACCAACTCCCCACTCCCAACCCCCCGCCCTTCCCTCGCCCCGCCGGGCGATGGAAGGGAGCCTCATCTGGCCGCGTGCGCTGCGCTCGCGTGCAAACATGACTGTCTCTTGGGATTCCCGCAGAAGAAGCGCTGCGCGCTTCTTCTGCTCCGGATTTCTTCCCCGTATTGGTTTTCTCTCCACACCCGTCGGGCTGGGCCGAGGAGCGCAGGTCAAAGCGGATCAGGGATCGCGATTGTCTGAGGCGAAGCCGAGTTCGAGCGAGACCCCGCTTTGACCGAGCGCCGGAGGTTGCCCCGGAGCGCAGCGCAGGGGACCCAGACCATCGGGTCGCCTTTTCTTTGGTGACTTTCTTTTGGCGAAGCAAAAGAAAGTTACTTGCCGCCGGGCAACCCCGGCTTGTTGGCAAGCATCGAACAAACGAAGCGAAGAAGGCTTCGACAAGCTCAGCCCGAACGGCTGGAGGATCGCCAACATGGATCCCGGATCCAGCCCGGGATGACAGCTATTTCTGCCCTCAGCCCTCACCCCGCTTGCGTAGCCAGCTACAAAATCAATAGCACCCGAAAGTCATTGACATTGGTATGCGTCGGCCCGGTGACCACCAGATCACCGAGCGGCTCGAAGTAGCCGTAGGCATCGTTGCGGTCCAGGTAACGGTCCACCTTCATGCCTTTGGCTGCCGCGCGCTGCAGCGTGTCCGGTGCGACGAAAGCGCCGGCGTTGTCTTCCATGCCGTCGATGCCGTCGGTGTCGGCCGCGAGCGCGTACACGCCGGGCTGCCCCTGCAGCGCCAGCGCCAGGCCCAGGCAGAATTCGCCGGCGCGGCCACCGCGGCCTTTCGCATCGCCGGGCTGCCGCGGCCTGACCGTCACCGTGGTCTCGCCGCCGCTGAGGATCACGCAGGGTTTGCTGAAGGGCTGGCCCTTGAGCGCGACGGCACGCGCCAGCGCGGCATGCACCTTGCCGACCTCGCGCGACTCGCCTTCCATCTCGTCGCTGAGGATGTGGGCCTCCATGCCCGCAGCGCGCGCAGCCGCCGCCGCAGCTTGCAGCGACTGTTGCGGTGTGGCGATCATTTCCACCGCATGGCCTTCAAAAATCGCGTCGCCGGGTTTGGGGGTTTCCAGCGCATTGCTTTCGAGCTGCGCCCTCAAGCCGACGGGAATGTCGATGTTGTAACGCTTCAAGATCGCCAGCGCGTCGGCGCAGGTGCTCACATCGGGCACGGTCGGGCCGCTGGCGATCACCGACGGATCGTCGCCGGGCACGTCGCTGATGGTCAAGGTCACCACCGCGGCCGGTGCACAAGCCGCGGCCAGGCGGCCGCCCTTGATGCGCGACAGGTGTTTGCGCACGCAGTTCATCTCGCCGATGTTGGCACCGCTGTTGAGCAGGGCCTTGTTGATGGCCTGCTTGTCTTCCAGGCTCAAGCCATCGGCCGGCAGGGTCAGCAACGCCGAGCCGCCACCTGAAATCAGGCACAGCACCAGGTCGTCACTGGTCAGGCCCTGCACCATCTGCAGGATGCGCTGCGCAGCTTGCAGGCCGGCGGCGTCGGGCACCGGGTGCGCGGCTTCGACGATTTCGATGCGTTGCGGCAGGCCTTCGGGTCGCGGCGGGATGTGGTGGTAACGCGTGACCACCAGGCCCTCCAGCGGTGCATCC
>CBFGNA010000441.1:0-2720 GCA_965650045.1 uncultured Polaromonas sp. | reverse complement strand
CAGCACATAGTCGGGGTAGCCTTCGGGAATGCCTTCGCTCGCGGCCTGCAGGCCGGCGCGCACACGCGCGATGGTGCCGTGGTGGTCCATGCCCTGGATGTTGATGGCTTTGGTGAAGCCGCGCTCCCATTTGGCCAGGTGGTAGGCGACGTCGGGCACGAAGTAGGTGTAGCCGCCGTCGCTCTTGCGCATCACGCGGTCCTTGTCGTCGCCGTAGTCGGTGGACTTCAACCAGAGCGCGCCGTCCTGCTCGTAGGTTTTGCCGGCGGCTTTCAGTCTGGCGACGGTGGCCTCGACCCGCCCCGAGCTGTACAGGCTGGATTCCAGGTAGTAGTTGTTGAACTTCACCGCAAAGGCCTGCAGGTCCAGGTCCTGCTCGCGGCGCAAATAGGCCACGGCAAACTGGCGGATCGCGTCGAGGTCCTCGATGTCGCCCGATGCTGTGAATTCGCGGTCGTCGGACTTGACGGTTTTTTTCGCCATGAAGTCGGCGGCGATGTCGGCGATGTAGTCGCCGTTGTAGGCCGGCTCGGGCCAGCCGGCATCACCGGGTTTCAGGCCCCGGGCGCGTGCCTGCGTGCTGGTGGCCAGCGTGTGGATCTGCACACCCGCGTCGTTGTAATAAAACTCGCGATACACGTCCTGGCCCTGCGTGGCAAACAGGTTGCAGATGGCATCGCCGAGTGCCGCCTGCCGGCCGTGGCCCACATGCAGCGGCCCGGTCGGGTTGGCCGAAACGAACTCAACCAGCACGCGTTGCCCGGCCTGCAGCGGCTTGGTGCCGTACAGGCCGGCCGCGTTCAGCACCTCGCGCACGGTCTGCTGCTTGGCTTCGGGCTTGAGCCGGAAATTGATGAAGCCGGGGCCGGCGACCTCGATGTCATCGACCCAGCGCTGGTACACCGGCGTGGCCAGCAGCGCGGCTTTCAGGCCGTCGGCCACCTGGCGCGGATTGAGCTTGAGCGGCTTGGCCAGCTGCATGGCCGCGGTCGAGGCGAAGTCGCCGTGGGCCGCCACCTTGGGCGACTCGAAGGCCGCCTTCTGGCCGGCGCCGGGGGACAGTTTGTCCAGCTCGGCAGCCAGAGCGGCGAGCAATTCTTGTTTGACGAGGAGCATGGCCTGATTTTACGGGGCCGGACCCCGGCGCCCTGGTGTCCGTTGTTTGCTATGAAATAGGTAGCTGGTGGCGCCCGCTGGACAAGGGCTGCAAGCCTTTTTTGCTTGCAAGCGGCGGACCTGCCCGCCTCAAGCCTTGCGCGCGCCGCCCCAGAACGCCGGCTGGCTGTAGCTGTGCTTGAGGAAGTCGATCCACAGCCGCACCCGCAGCGGCAGGTGCTTGCGCTGCGGAAACACGGCGTAGATGCCGTTGGCGGGCGCGTTGAACTCGTCGAGCACCGTCACCAGCCGGCCCGCAGCGATTTCGGCCTCGACTTCCCAGGTGCTGCGCCAGGCGATGCCGTAACCGTCCAGGCACCAGTCGTGCAGCACCTGACCGTCCGAGCAGTCGAGCGGGCCGCCGGGTTTGAGATGAATTACTTCACCCTCGACTTGGAATGCCCAGCCGCGCGTCTGTGAGGCATCGCTGGACAGGGTCAGGCAGGCAAATTTGGCCAGGTCGGTCGGGTGTTTGGGCGTGCCGTGGCGCTGCAAATAGGCCGGCGAGGCCACACACAGGCGGCGGTTGTCGGCCATGCGCACGCTGACCAGCGAAGAGTCGGGCATTTCGCCGACCCGCACCGCGCAGTCGAAGCCTTCGCCGGCCACATCAACCACGCGGTCGCTGAGGTTCAGCGAAATGGTGACGTCGGCATGCAGTTCGCGGAATTTGGGCACCAGCGGCGCCACGTGGCGGCGGCCAAAGCCGGCCGGCGCGGTGATGCGCAAATGCCCGCTGGCCTTAACACCACCGGCCGAAACGCTGGCTTCGGCATTGGCCACGTCCACCAGCAGGCGCTGGCAATCTTCCAGAAACGCGCTGCCTTCATGGGTCAGCGACATGCGGCGGGTGGTGCGCACCAGCAGCTTGACGCCCAGGCGTTCTTCCAGCGCGTCGAGGCGCCGCCCCATGATGGCCGGGGCCACGCCTTCGGCCTTGGCCGCCGCCGTCAGGCTGCCGCGGGTGGCGACCGAAACAAAGGATTCGAGCTGCTTGAGTTTGTCCATGCGCTGTGATTATGCGCATGAAAGGTGCTAATCGCCACCCGAAAGACCTCGATTACACCTCTGCTAATCGGGGGCTCCGGCTGCGCCAACCGCATCCACGGCGCCCACCACGCCCTTCGCCAGCAGGCCTTCCACCTCCGCTTGCGAATACGCCAGGGCGGCGAGCAACTCGCGGGTATGTTCGCCCAGCGCCGGCGGGTCCAGCCGCACACCCGGGCGCTGGCCGTCCAGTGTCAGCGGCAGCAAAGGCACGGTAGCGGCCCGGCCGTCCGGCAGTTTCAGCGGGGCCAGCCCGCCCGTCTGTTGCAGGTGCGGATCCTCGAACAGTTCCTGCGGCCGCGTGATGGGCGCAAAGGGCAGGGCGTGGCGCTCGAACACGTCGGCCAGGTGCGCGGCGCTGAAGGGTGCCAGCCGCTCGCGCAGCAGCGGCATCATCCAGGCGCGTTCGCGCACCCGGTCGTTGTTGCTGGCCAGGCGCGGGTCGGCCTTCAGGTCCGCAAAGCCGAAGGCGTCGCAGAACACCGCCCAGGCGCCGTCGCTCACCACGGCCAGGAAGA